>NZ_JBAWTG010000129.1:0-12987 GCF_037106235.1 Methylobacterium nigriterrae
TTCGCGCACACCACGGCCTCCACGTCACGCGCGGTGGCGACGTTCTGAGGATAGGGCATGCCGTGGGTGATGATCGTGGATTCGAGCGCCACGACGGGGACGCCGGCGTCGAGGGCCGCGCGCACATCCGGGGCGAGGTCGATGAGCGGGTGAGGCATGGCGGTAGCTCCGCAGACACAGCCCTTCCGCATCTCAGATTTCATCCGCAAGGGCGAGAAGTATGGGTTTGATGCATTGTACGTCTCACGTAGCACTGCTGGATCTGCGGCTCTAAAGTTCCGCTGTGCATCACGAACGATAGTTGACCAGTCGCCAGAAAGCAGACCGTCAGATTTGCGCCCATTCCCGCCGTTCAGCCCACCCCGGCGGCATCTCCAAAGCGGACAATCGCAGTTTGGGCGTTATGGAGCGCTGCCGTGCGCGAAGCTTGGTACCTCGGGATGCAGTTAGGCTCACCCATGGTCGCGAAAACCGTCGTTTTTGGACGGGGCAATTGCCCGATCCGCGACTGAGTGCGCGAGCCTGAGAAAACGTGGCTGGCAAGTCCGTTCTGTTCCACTCACGTCTAAGGTGGCTCGCCGGTCGCGTTCCAAAGCCTCGGACCCGACACATGCGGAACGGCTCTGGAACGGTCCACTGGGGCAAGCTCTATTGGACCGCCGCGCCTTGCCTTGAACGACCGCTCAGAATGGTAAGTGGATCTCAGCCTCAACGGAGGACGGCTTTTTGCGTGCGATGCCGCGGCGTTGGAAGAAGCGGGACAGGCTGCTCTGGGCGACCTTGACACCGCGCTTGGCCAACGCGGCGCGCAACTCCCACAGGAAGATCCCAGGCTGCTGCTCGTCGAGCGACAGGATCAGCTCGGCATGGGCCTCGATGCGGTGCGACCGCCGATCCCCGCCTTGCGCCTTCGGATCGATGCGCCCCTCTCGCACAAACTGCCCCCGCCAACGACTGGCGGTGGCTGCACTCACCCCAAAGCGGCGGGCCGCCTGATGGCAGGATGCGCCGTCCAGGACGGCGGCGACCACGCGCTCACGCAAATCGATGGGCAGTGCTGAAGGCATGTGGCGGCTCCCTCAATACGCACCCACTCGTCGACATACTTCACGGCACACCCGAGCGGATGCCGCTCTGGGACTGAGGAAGCCTGCGCGCGGGCGTGCGAGCACGGCCTCCCGCGGGCGGCGATCAGGTATGGTGGAGCGGAATGGCTAGAAGGCGTCGTAGGGCTGACTCGCGACGGGGTTCGCCTTCAGCGTGAGTTCCTGGATGTTGAGCGATGGATGAACGGCCGCTTTTGACTGGGGCGGCTCGGTCAGCATGATTGCCCAGAACGCGCCGGCGGCCAGCACGAAGGCTGCGGCGGATAAACTTATCGTGCGCATCTCGCAGCTCCTGATTTGAGTTTAAGCAGGACTGTACTTAGATTCTCCACACAATCAATACTTTAATTCATTTTTGTGCAATAAATAACTGTACTAAGTAATACGTTCTTACAGAACTTAGGCAATGGTTAGGGCGTGATATCCTGCAGGGAGCAGATGAACCAAGAGGGGCAGCAGAACGGCCGTCAGGACGCCGTTTAGCCCCATGCCCAAGCCGGCAAAGGCACCCGCAGCCTCGCTCATCTGAAGCGCTCGGGCCGTGCCGATCCCGTGTGAGGCAATGCCGATGGCCAAGCCCGTCACACGATCATCCCGCAGCCGAAGAAGGCGGGCCAGCCACGGCCCCAAGATCGCCCCAGTGATGCCCGTGCTGATGACCAGAACAGCCGTCAGAGCCGGCACACCGCCGATGGCTTCCGAAATGCCCACGGCGATCCCGGCTGTGACCGACTTTGGGGCTAGCGACAGCAGCGTTGGCGTGCTTGCCCCTAAGCACCACGCTATCCCAACAGCACTCAGGACCCCGGCCGGCAGCCCGACAGCAAGCGCCACGACAATCAGCCGGCTAGAGGCGCGGATCAGCCGCGTCTGACGGTAGAGCGGCACAGCCAGGAGCACGACGGCTGGCCCGAGCAGGAATGAGACGAAGCCAGCCCCGCGCAGGTAGGTGGCGTAGGGCACGCCCGTGGCCTTGATGGTGAAGGCAACGAGCAGGATCGCGATCAGCGTCGGGTTGAGCAGCGGGTGATTGCCGCCTAGCCGCGCGATGCGCACGGCCGCCAGGAAGGCCATCACCGTCAGGCCGACCTCGAGGACTGGCTGTTCGGAGAGCGTCGCCCAAGGAATGTGGTCAAGCAGAGACATCGGCTGGCTCTGTTGCGGTCAGTTCAGGTCCCACCTGTTGACGGCCCTTCTCGGCTCGCCGGCTCACGGATGCGGCGGCAACAGCAGTAGCGAGGATGGTGACCAGCGTTCCGCCGACAACGGCCGCAGCAATGGGCACCAACGCACGTCCGAGTACGCGATCACGCCGACGCCGGCTGGCACGAACAGCATGCCGAGGAAGCTGAGAACTCGGTCAGCCAAAGCCCCAAGCTCGTCAGGCAGGCGCTTGTGGTAGAGCAGGTCGGCATACAAAAGCACGAGGCCGATGACGGGTGCCGGGATTGGCATCTCGGTCACACGCATCAGGATCTCGCCGGCGCCGAGCCAGACGAGCACACGAGCAAGTCCCTCAAGCATCGAAGGGAGCGGCTACGGGCAGACGCCAAAGGCGACGCAGTGGTCTGCAGCCCCCAACTCCGGTGCCTGGGCAACTGGGGCGGTGGCCGCATGGGATTGGGGCGGGTCCGTCAGGATCGCCGACCAGAATGAACCTGCAGCCAAGGCTAAGGCGAGGGCGAAAAGGCTGATCTTCCGCATGGGATGGGCCTCCGAACGAACCGGTAAGGACAGATGCCGAAGGCAAGGTGGCGATAGGCTGCCGACATCTCAGCGCGACGCGCGATCTGCATTGGAAACTCTGGTTACATGGAATATTTCATTGCAACAAACTGCCTCAACAGCAGAACGTTGCTCATCTAATCAGTTTTGTATTGAACAGTTTACCACGTCACCAGTAGGTAGAACTTCGCATATAGTCACAGCGGGAGTTGCTTCTGCCGGCATGCTGGTCAGAGCCTCACTGATTGGCGGCGCAATCAACATGGTGGCCCAGAACGCAGCTGCGGCAACAGCAAGGGCCGCGGCGCATAAAGTCAGATTGCGCCGAAGCGCAGGATGCGATGCAGTGTTCATGGATCAAGTCTCCGAGCCGTGCAGGCTACTGCAGCAGGCGCGAGACTAGGCGAAGCGTTTCTGACTGGCCTCCCCCATTTAGTGGAGGCGGCATCCAAAATTTTCTGTGCCGACCAGAAGACCAGCAGGATCCTGAGGGTTCAAAGGTGCCGTCATCTCCGGTCGGCTTTGATGGGTGAGCCAAGCCCGATCACGACACGCAACAGATCCGCCTGCCGCTTGGTATCCGTTTTTCGAAAGAGCGCGTCGAGGTGAGTTTTCACGGTCGAGCGCGCGACGCCCAGGATCTCGGCCGTTTCTGCCAAAGTTCGACCATTGAGCAACTGTGCGAGAACCTGCAGTTCACCGGAGGTTAGTCGAAATAGGGTGGCTGCCGACGAGAGCGGTGTCACCAACTCCTGCTCGGGCTCGCGGAGCAGAAGCAGGAGCGGCTCGCCCACCGCTTCGCTGATCTTGTCCAAGACAACCCACGAGGCGTGGAGAACCCGTCCAGCAGCATCTTCAATGCGCATGTCCCGCCCCTGGCTGCCGTTGCGTGCCTGAATGCCGGCCACGAGCCGCATGCCATCCGCCGTGACCCCCACAAGGCGTCCTTGGCTCTCGCGCAGCATACTGGCTCGTGCGAGTTCGGCCTGCGCCTGAGCGTTCTGGAACACGATGCGTCCGTCGGGAGCGAGGATGAGAGCGGCCGCGGAAAGCGCGTCAAGCGCGCTGCGCAGCGTCTGGGTCTCGACCTGCTGGTGCCCGAGGATGCCTGAGATCAGGACAGACCGCCTCAGGTGAGGTGAGATGAGGCGGGCAAACTCGATGTCCTCATCGCTGAAAGGACCACGTGTCCTTGTGGTGGAGATCCCCCACGTGCCGAATTCGGTCGCACTTCGGGTCAGGGGAACGCTCATGTGATCGTCATGATCGCGATCAGCCCAGCCCTTGCGCCAGTAGAGGCTTGCGCGCAGCGATTCGACAGTTGCGTACTGTTCCCGGCTCATACACGCTGGTTCAAGGAGCGGGTGAACCAGCCCAAGTGGCGTCATCGGATTGAGGTGCATGATCGAGTGCGTGAGCGTAAGCAGATCTTCGGTATATCCATGGTGGGCCGCGAATTTTACGCTTCCTGCGATGGGATCGTAGATGGCCATTTCCGCCAGATAGCCCTGAACAACTTCGGCGATCTCAGCGAGCACGCTAGGCCAACCAGATGTGTCGAGAGCGCAGTCATAAACCCGGCCGATCAGGACGGAAAAAGCAGGATCGACTTTCATCATGGCGCGACTTTCACCGAGCAACATGCGTTTGCCCGCGCTCGAAAATGCGCGTGGCCGCGAGATCTACGGGCATTAGAATATTTGCCACTTGGTAGATCAAGTGGGTTGCCCGGATACTACCGCTATGTGGTCGAGCGCATCGTTCCCATATAGCTTGCCTGTTTGGACCGGCTCGCTCCACCAACAACCCGTCCAAGTCGGCGCTCCGACAAGACGGAACGAGGATTTGGTCGACCTCAAGACGCCATTGAAACGCGCATGCATCTCGCGCATATCTCAGCTTGTCCGTTAGGGCATGCCTCAGCGGATATTCCGTTCTTGGCGGGCGGCGCCGCTCGCAGGTTGGGCGTTATGGAGCGTCTTGCGAACCGCTACCCCGAGATGCCGGGTTGAGTCTGTGCTGGCGCGCCTTCTCCTCCCCTGGGTGTGGGGCCGGTCGGGAATAATCGGGGGGTGTCAGCGATCCAGATAGTCGGGGGCAGCTGCCGATCATCGCGGAGCCCGCCGATGCCCGATCTCAGCGAGCTGGATGCTTACCTTGCCGAAGGCGCCCGCCTGATCCGCAGAGCAGAGGAATGCACGAGCCGGCTGCACCAAGACGGTGCGTGCGAGGGGCACCGGCTGATGGCAGAAGCAACTCACGTGGCGATGCAGCGCGTCTACCGTCTCATCGAGGCTCGCCGCGGCCCCTCCGCCGCAGATCCTATGCCTGCGCCTGTTACCCCTCCGCCGCAGGAGACACGGCGTTGGTGGCCAGTTGTGCGGCGTGATGTGCTCAGGTGCATTCCGCTCTGCATCGCATTCGTCATGGTGACGGCAGCAAATTCTGCTGACCTGCAGCAGCCTCCCGGCGGGGAGGGGCAAGCGGCTCGGATTGAGGCCATGGTCAACAAGGCTGCGGCCCTGGTAGAGGCGCGAGGAAAGGCAGCGTTTTCCGAATTCAGAAAGCGCAACAGTGAATGGCGGTTCGACGATGTTTATCTGTTTGTCTCAGATCTGAACGGACGCGTCCTGCTCAATGTTGAGTTCCCGCAACGGGAAGGAACAGACCAGCTCAAGGAAAAGGATGCTGACGGTAAGTCATTTCACGAAGACTTCATAGAGGTTGTTCGATCTGATGGGTCGGGCTGGGTTGATTACATGTTCCCCAAGCCTGGACAGAGGTACCCTTCCGAGAAATGGAGCTACGTCAGGGCGACGACGATAGATGGAATGCCAGGGCTGATCGGTGCGGGTTTCTACACCGACTGAACCTGACTTCGCACATTGAGCCTTATGGAGCCGCTCGGCCCAGCCACAGCGCCTGCTTCGGCGGTTCATGGGGCAGGTAAGCCGCTAATCCTTTTGCGCCAGACGGCCATGCCGCGAGCTACCGAAAAAGGCGTTTACAGCGGCGCCTACACGCTCGCTTGATGCAAAAGCAGGCAGGGTCGTCCTCTCGTACCCTGCCATTCGGCCTGCAGATCTCAGGACGGGGGCGGGTCATGCCGCAGCGCTTCCATTTCAGGCTGGTCAGCCCCGAAGAGGCGATTGAGGATCCAATTGGGGCCGAGGCGGAGGACGTTGAGGAAGCGCAGGCTGAAGCGGTGGCTGCTATCGAGGAGCTACGCACGCAGGGCGAACTGCCGGAGGACGCCGGCGAGTGGCATCTCGAAGTCCGAAGCGCGTCAGGAGTGCTGCTGCGGACGGTCCAGCTTGCGTGAAGGAAGCTTTCGCAGGATCGCTCGGACATGAGCGCGGACTGAGCGTGCCGCTGCCTCAGCGGGCGCATGCCGTGGCGCAGCCACCGGCTCAGTGGAGAGCAGAACGTCGCGGAGCTGGGGGCGGCCTACGTGTAACATCGCCGTTGCCTCCGAAGCTGGGCGACCAGAATAACCTATGTGTAGGCGGAAAGTATCGGTATGCAAATCGCTGATCAATAGCGTAAAACGTACAAACAAACTCACAGAAAATCAGAATTTTTCCCCTAGAAATGCTTGGCGCATCCTGGACGCGGATCCACAAATAGGGCCGCAAGTCGCGGTCGAGCTATGGCGAGCGGCCACGCGCGAAACCGCGGAATTCGCATAACGCGCCCGGTTTCCTTCACGTAAGTGGAATTATGGGAACAAGCGGCCCGGAGACGGGGTCACCGACCGCAACACCGCAACCTTGGGAGAACACGGGCGCGGCCGGTGCCTGCCGCACAGGGCGCACGAGGATGCTGTGCGCCCCCGGCCGGGACTGGTAAGCCGCGAGAGAGCGAACGGGGAAACAGGCGCTTGGTGATGTAGGCGGCAGCCGGGGGGCGCTCACCGACGGCAAAGCTCATTAGGTTGGTACTGCGGCGGACAGACTCGCTTGCCCATTCCCCTTATCAAGCCGACGCGGATCCGGTCGGCGTGCAAGGAGCGTTGCAGATCGGGGCCCGCCAGAAGGCCGGCATCAGCTGGCCCAAAAGGGTAGAGCATGGACATCATCAAGGACGCGTGCCGAGTGTGTGGGGTGGCCGTGACGGTTTTCGTCAACGGCGATTGCATCATCGTTCAGGCCCATGGCCGCGCCTGGAGACAGAAGTGCCACTGCCCCAACACGGAGGCGTGCTCGCAGCTGTCGGTCCCGGTCATCGAGCAGGCCATCGCAGCAGCAACGCGCGAGTCAGCCCCTCTCCGGCCCGTCGCAATTCCGCGCGTTGCCCGCTCGCCCCGACCGCCAGCGCCGGCACGAGGCGATCACGCAAAGAGGTCTCCCACATCACGACCGGCTTCGGAGCAGTGGATGTCGGCTCTCACGTAATCCTTCGGATCGGTCGCTTCATCGCACAGGCGGCGCAGGCCGCAACGCCGAACCCGACAGCCGACCGGACCTTGGCTGGGTCACGGCGCCGCTCGCAGGTTGAGCGTTATGGAGCCTCGCGCTGGCGTAGATAGGGATTGGCCTACACAGGCTCAGGCCAAGCAGGTACATCGTCCCGCATAAGGGGCGGACTGAAGAATGACGGATGGGGGGATCAACCGGGTAGCGCGTTCGCGGAAGGTCCACGCTGCTGGTGCTATCCTCGCCGTGTTACTCACGACAGGGTCGGCCTCGTTGGGCCAAGGTTTTGATCCGCGCATCTTGCCAGCAAGCCCTCGCTACACGCGGAACGCTCAGTGTGGCGCGGTGCAGATCACCATGCCGCCCAGCACCCATCGGCTTCCAGGCAGCAACCTGATCTCGCCGAAGCCGGCAGACATTCCGGTCGGACAAGGCGAGAGCGCCATCTGCTTTGCGTACGCCACCGCCGACATGATCTCTCAGCGCGTCGGCCGCGCCGTCTCACCGCTCGATGTCGCCACTAAGTTCTACTTCGCCGATCCCGCCCAGCTCTCAGCCATTCCCAATCCGGCTCTGCAGGCTCATCTGCGGGCTCATCCAACCTATCAGGCGGACATCGCGTGGAGCCGGAACGCGGCGGACATCAGCACCGAGCACAATCCCGGGCTGCAACCCTACTTCGACAAGCTTGAGGGCGGCCAGGAGGACGCGGCGGCGCTGCTCTACAACCTCGATGGCCTGTGCGAGGAACGCGATCTGCCCTCGCATGAGGGCTACGCGCATTTCACCAGCTACTACGCGGCCCTGCGCTACAGCAGCCATGTCCGCGCGCCGAACCAATGTTTTCGGCGGGTGGGCACCACCGTCGACAAACTCCGAAGCCGGCGGGCCGACGCCTTCAACGATGCGTGGCTGAGGCAGGTTGAGGCTCTGTGTCAGCGGAAACCCCTGCCCGTGCCACTGCTGCCCGTCTCCTCCCGGATAGCCGCGAACCAGCTTGAGTTCATGGAGATGCTGGAGGAGGGCCAGCCACCGAGCGCCAAGGACATCAACCGCATGCTGGCCATGGTCGACTACGCCCTCGATCATGGCCGTGCTCCGGCTATCGGCTATAGCTGGTACGTACTGGAAGAGCGCGATCCGAAGGACCCGGACGTTGCCGCCGACCATTCGAGCACCGTCATCGGGCGGCGAAAGACAGCGGGCCGCTGCCAGTATCTCGTGCAGGACAACACGGGTGAGTACTGCGCGCGGATGCGGGTGGGCATTCGCGAGCGCTGCGATGACGGCCGGATCTGGCTCTGGGAAGAGGAGCTGAAACGCACCCTCTACAGCGTCATTTACCTGCAGTGACGGGCTCTAAGCAGCCGAGGTGGCACCCTCCGAAGGCACCAGCGTTCCAATAGGGCTTGCTTCAGCGGAACTTAGCAGGGGCGCGGCGCCGCTCGCTGGATGGGCGTTATGGAGCGTCCACGATCGCGATCAGGCGAAGAGCGCCTTGGCGGCTTGAACTGCTCCTCCGAGAACTCAAGAATTGCGAGAGGGTTATGCCGCTTCAACCGGAAGCCCAGCGGCCTTCCACTCCGGGAAGCCGTCCTCCAGCCGGTGCACCGTGAAGCCGCGTGCGCGTAGGGCGGCGACAGCCTCAAACGACAGCACGCAATAAGGCCCTCGGCAGTAGGCTACGACCTCGCGATCCTGAGGCAGCTCGCCGAGACGCTGCTCCAAATCCGGCCAGGGGATGTTGAGCGCACTCGGCAAGTGCCCCAACCGGAACTCCGGTTCTGGGCGCACGTCGAGCACGGTCACCAGCCCGTCCCTTAGCCGTTCGGTCAACTCCCTCCGCGAGATTGGCTCCATCGTGTCGCGCGCCCGAAAGTAGGCGGCCATGACCAGCTCGATCTCCGCCACGTTACGTTCGCCAACGCGTCCGAGCGCCTGCAGTAGGGCCACCACCTCGCCCTCTCCAGCTAGGCGGTAGAGTACCCGCTTGCCGTCCCGACGCGTCGCCGTCAGCGATGCCCGCCGCAGGATCTGCAGGTGTCGTGAGGCATTGGCGAACGTGAGGCCCACCCGCGCGGCCAGTTCCTCCACGCAGCGCTCGCCCTGGCCGAGGTGCTCCAGCAGTTCCAGCCGGTGCGCATGCGCCAGCGCCTGCGCGATCTCGGCCAAGCTCGCGAAGATGGCCTGTTTCGGTCCCGCGCTTGACACCGTCCGCCCTCATGGAAGACCATTCAAGGAAATGATTGAATAAGTCTGGGCGTTCTGGGTGGGGAGGGCAACCGCATGATCCTGCGGCAATTGTCGCACAGGGCCCCCACCAGCATCTCCGATCGGTTCGCCTGCCGCGACCAGGCAAGCCGAGCTGAAATCGATCCGGCTTGCAACCCCGACATCTGTGCGCTGGCAGCGAAGCTGGGATGCGGATCACCCACGTCATCGACGCCCGCCACCTCTCGGCGAGCCGATAGCTTACGGACGTCACCGGCACCGCTGTTGTCCCGTCGACCCGCTCGGATGGCGCTTTTCTTCCTCGACCTCGGAGCCGTGTGCAAATCCCACCTTCCGCGACCATTCCTCTGATGAGGTGCTGCCGGAACGGGCGCGCCAATCGGGCTGCGGCAACCGCTAACTCTTACATCCATGGGGTAGGGTGTGAGCGAATATAAGAAACGCGTCCTCGCTCTCGTCCTACGGACTGAGAGCACGAGCGCGCCGATCAACTTGGGCGACATCACTCGCCCTGCCGGCGAGGTGCTGCAGGCGGCCGCTCTCAATGAGACTATTGCCTTCGAGCTTGATGTCGCTGCCACCCATTTCGAGGGGACAGGAGAACTAACGGTCGCTCAGTCCCTCCGGGACCAGGCCAGTGAACTCCGCACAACCGCAGCCCAACTGCGAGCCGCGGCAGAGCCTTCTGAACCTCAAACGGCCGAGACAGGGCCGCTGGCCGGTCCGAGTGGTCAGGAACCTTCGTCCCGTTAGGTGGGTGAGGGCGCGCGTGGGGCAGGTACCTCGCCCAGGTCGAGGATGTAATTCGAACCCCCGATGATCACGCCTGAAGAATCCCGAAGCGGGGCCGGATGAGCCACGACCGACACCCGCGTGCCGTCTGGCCGCTCGAAACGACGTGCGCCTCTCCGACAGCTCGACCCTCCGTGAGAACAACCGCCATCCCGCACTGGTCGTGAGGCAAGCGCGTGCCATCGAGCTGGTAGATGCGCCAAGACCCGCACCACCGATCCTTGCCGATCTCAGGACGTCGGCCCCACAGAACGGCGGCGGCCTCGTTGTAGTAGGTCAGCCAACCATTCACGTCAGTGACATAGAGGGGAGCCGGCACGCTCATAAAATCCTGGCGCGGAAAGCGCGAACGACTCGATCGGACCGTGGAAATTCAGAAATGACAAGAGGGGCGTAAATTCTCCGTGACAATAACAGTGATGGGGCGTGACTACCACGCCGCAAGCCGGGGATTGGGGCGTCGCGATGGACCCGCGTTCCAATAGGGCTTGCCCCAGTGGAACGTTCCAAACGGCACAAAACGCCATGTAAGGAAAACGACCGTTTTCTTGACGGCCGGCAAGACCGCCTCTTAGCGCGCTTCGAGCAGGGCTCTTCGTGTCAGGAAAGCGTGCTAGGAAATCTTGTCAGGAAAACGCTCTGAGGAAACCGTACAGCCGTGCCTAGCGGCACTCGAGGCGCTCGAGCGATTGCTGGCCTCCGCCCCGAGGCGCTGCATGATCCTGTCCCCTGCGAAGCGGACCAGGGTGGCGGGCACCGGCCGCGAGGTGCAGGCGTCTCCGGGCGTTGTCGCGGTCGGCGACCCCTGCCCACCGCACTCCTTCAGTCGTACGCACTCCGAAGCGTCGTCATAAGCCGGGCTCCGGGGGTACCGTCCTGTTGAGCCTCATGGGCTCACTGGGTGGGCATCGAGCCGGTCGGCGCGGCGAGAGGGGGAGCATGGCTTGCTCGCCGCGTCGGCCGGCTTTCGCATGTCAGGGCAGGGATGGGGGCTAGGGGCCGCTATCGGATCCGGGTTGCGAGCTACCTTGTGCGCCGCATCCTGAATGCCTCGTCCGAGCGCGAAGCCGCCTTAATGGCTGAGGCCACGCTACGGCAGATCCATGAGGTCGGCGAGCCGATCGGCTTCTCGGTCGAGGCTCCTGATCCCGATGCCGTTGATCGCATCGCCGATTACCTCGACGGCGTCATCGCCGAGTTGGACGCCACCAAGCGCTGAACATGCCCGCAGGCGCTGTAGGTTTTTCCGATCGGACGCCGGATCGTTAAGGATCCGCTACCGAATCACCGCCCACCGTACGCGTTCCCCGGCCGACCGATGGTCGTTCCCCGAACGCGACCGGCGGTCGACCCCCGAACGTCCCCCGGCCGGGTCGCGAGGACTTTGCCGTGGCCGACCGGTTGCTGACCTATCCCGAGCTCGCCGAAATCCTCGGCCGCTCCGAGACGGCCTTGCTCGAGATCGAGCGCAAGCGCGCCGAGGAGGTCCGGGAGGCCGGAGCTCGCCGTCTCGAAGAGGTGCACGAGGCTGCGGAGCGGCGTGTCGAGGACCTCAAGGCCGAGCGCGACCGCTGGGCCGCGCAGGCGGAGGGCTGGTTGATGCTGCGCGTCCTTTTCCTCTGCGGCGTCATCAGCATGCCGGGCACAGCTTATGCCCAGATCGCTGACGCAACTGACCTCCGGCGCTTTTGTGCCGCCGCCCCCGACAGTGACGAGTTCATCACGGGCACGGCCTACGTCACTCGCGTGATCAGCCAATCGGTCCGGTTAGGGGCAGATTCCATCCCATTCTGCCCGCCGGGGACACCCCAACCCGAGCAGATGAGAGACGCGGTTTGTGCGCGGCTTCAGGCGAGGAGGCCCGCACCGAAGGGGGAGAAGCCCGACGTTCTGGTGCGCTCCGTTTTGGCGGAGGCGTGGCCGTGCCCGAGCCGGTAGGGCGGCTCCGGCGCGCGTGAGGCCGCCGAATCACTTCGCGGAGAGGCCGATCGGATTTCGGTGCGATCGGCGCCTCGATCGGACGAAGGCGGGATCTCAGCCTCAGCGGCCAGGCATCTGAACGGTCAAATTATTCCGCGATACACAGTCCGAGGTTCTCTCGACAAGGAAGGACGGCGTCAGAGATCCGGCGCCGGCCGGAATAGCATAAGTGGTTTGTGGATAAGCCAAAATCGGAAGTTAGGAGCCGCAGCGGCGCCGCTCGTCGAGGAAGACGACGCCCTCCGCCTTCGCCTCCTCGCGCGTAACGAGCGCGGCGAGAGCCTGGCCGTCGAGGAGGATGGGGATCTCCGTCTCCTCGGCCGCTGCGATATCCTCGAGCTCGCGCCGGAGGAATGGGTCGCGGACGAAGGAAGAGCGCATCGGTAATGCGTCCGGGGAGCGGGCGGGCCGCCAGTCGACCCAGGCCTCGCTCTCGCTCCGGCCGATCCCGACGATCTCCTCGCCGGAGGCCTTCAGCAGCTGCACGAGGTTGCGGACGAGGTCGGCAAAGGGGTCGAAGGGCTTGCCGTCGGCTGTGACACCCGGAATCACGGTGAGAGGCATGGCGCTGAGCTCCAATCGGCGCGTGTTTAGAGGCGGACCGGTGGTCGCGACGCTGGTCCGTCTCGCCCCGCCTTAGAGTCTGTCCGGCATCATGATGTTTTCTGACAGAGCTTTCGGGTCATGAGGCGGATGGAGGCCAAGAGGACGAACGCTCGTCCTTTCCGGCTTTTGCA
>NZ_JBAWTG010000130.1:0-12866 GCF_037106235.1 Methylobacterium nigriterrae
AACTCCGGCGTGAACGTTCGTTTCGTTGTCCCCATCAGACACCTTCCAGCCCCCATGGGAGCGTAGCAGAGGTGTCCACTCATTCAGAGGAGGATCAATCCGCTTCAGGGTTTCGAGAGGGTGAAACGGCGGCTCAGGCGATCTTCGTGGTCATGTCGACGGTCGAGGCCGCGCCGCTGCCCTTCACGAGGGCGATGCCGTGCTCGCAATCCTCGCGGCGGGCGTAGCCTTCGGCCGAATCCGCGATCACGTTGCCGTTCTGCACCCGCAGGCGCCAGCGCCAATGCCCCTGCGCATCCCGGTAGAGCTCGAACCGCATCCCGTCATCTCCATCCCGCCGCCACCCATGCGGATCCCACGCTCGAGATGGCGCGCGGGCGCCCGCGGGCAAGCGCGAGCCCGGCCGGTCAGCCCATGCACGCGTCCTCGTGCGCCTTGAACGCCTCGGATCTCGGCTCGTGCTCGGCGGGGCGGCCGCGGCCGACGACGCCGTCCGAGCGCGCCCGCAGGTAGACGTAGATGTCGTCGATGTAGCACATGACGTTCTTGTTCTCGCCGAAGGCCGGCATCACCAGCTCCTGGGCGGCGTTCACGTCCCGCTTGCCGCCCGCCACGATGCCCACGAAGGTCGGATAGTCGTCGCGCTTCAGCGCCTCGACGAGCGAGGGCGCGTAGGTCGAGCCGGCCCCGTCGGGCCCGTGGCAGGCGATGCAGTTCGCGTTGTAGCGCAGGTAGCCCGACATGGTGTTCCAGTCGACCTTCCTGCCGCCGTCGGTGACGCGGTAGGTCGGGTTCCCGTCCTTGTCGAGGTACTTGCCGCCCTCGACCTTGGCCGGCTGCACCGGCCCCTCGCTCGTCAGGGCGTCCGCGCCTCCGGGATCCGCCGCCGCGTTCGCGGCGAGCGCCAGGGCGGACGCGATCAGAACGGGGTTCAGCTTCGGCAACCGGCGCATGGGCACCTCCGGGAGGGCGCCGCGAAGCCGCCCCCCGGATCTGATCTTTCCCGATGGCCCGGAACATCAATCTCGGCCCGGCCCGGCACGCGCGAATGTGATCGTCGTTGTCGGCTCCGGACACGGGAACGCCGCCCGACCGGGGGCGGCGCTCGACGTCTCTCGCGCGGGAATCGCGGCGGCCTCAGGGGCGCGGCGCACGCTCCAGCCAGCCGATGGCGCGGCCCTCGCCGCGGGGCTCGGCCCCGTGGCGCGGGCGCTGGCCCTGGCGCTGCTGCGGCCGGCCCTCGGGCCGAGCCGCGCCGTCCGGCCGGCCCTGGTGCGGGCGCGCGTCGCCGCGCCGCTCGCCCCGCGCCTCGCCGAAGCGGCCATTCTCGGGCCGGCCCTGCTGCGGGCGCCCCTGCTGCGGCCGGCTCTCCTGGCGGCCGCGACCGCCCTCGCCGGGGCGTCCGCCGCCGAAGGGACGGCCCTGACCCTGGCGCTGCCCCTGGGGCCGCTGGCCCGGCCGCTGCCCGCGCTGATCGGGGCGACGCTCCTCGGAGGCCGCGATCTCGGCGGCCTCCTGGCGGGTCGGCGGCACGAAGCCCTCGGGGAAGCCCGTCACCGGCACCTTCTGGCGGGTCAGGCGCTCGATGTCGCGCAGGTACGCCTTCTCCTCGTCGTTGCAGAACGAGATGGCGAGCCCGTCGGCGCCCGCGCGCGCCGTGCGGCCGATGCGGTGGACGTAGGATTCCGGCACGTTCGGCAGGTCGAAGTTGACGACGTGGGAGACGCCCTCGACGTCGATGCCGCGGGCGGCGATGTCGGTCGCCACCAGCACCCGGCAGGAGCCGTCGCGGAAGGCCGCGAGCGCCCGCTCGCGCTGGGGTTGCGACTTGTTGCCGTGGATCGCCGCGCCCGCGATCCCGACCTTGTCGAGGCCCCGCACCACGCGATCCGCCCCGTGCTTGGTGCGGGTGAAGACGAGGACGCGATCGATCTTCGGGTCGCGCAGGATATGGGCCAGCAGCGCCTGCTTCGCGCCCGTATGGGCGAAGATCACCTGTTGCTCGACCCGCTCGGCCGTGGTGGCGACCGGCGTCACCGCGACCTGGACCGGGTCGGTGAGGTACTGCTCGGCCAGTCCCGCGATGTTCTTCGGCATGGTGGCCGAGAAGAACAGGCTCTGGCGCTTGGCGGGCAGCATCCGGACGATGCGCTTGAGCGCGTGGATGAACCCGAGGTCGAGCATCTGGTCGGCCTCGTCGAGGACGAGGATCTCGACGCCCTCGAGCGTGAGGGAGCGTCGGTCGACGAGGTCGATCAGCCGGCCCGGCGTGGCGACCAGGATGTCGATGCCGGGCGCCAGCGCCCGCTCCTGGCGGCCGATGGTGACGCCGCCGAACACCACCGTGCTGGTATAGGGCAGGTGGCGGCCGTAATCGGAGAAGGACTCGGCGATCTGGTTGGCGAGCTCGCGGGTCGGCGAGAGCACGAGCACGCGGCAGCCGCGACGCGGGGCGCGCCGGTCCGACAGGGAGAGGCGGTGCAGGATCGGCAGCGCGAAGGCCGCGGTCTTGCCGGTGCCGGTCTGGGCGATGCCGCAGAGGTCGCGACCCTGCATGGCGGGGGGAATCGCCTGGGCCTGGATCGGCGTGGGATTCTGGTAGCCGGCCTCCGCGAGCGCCCGCAGGACGGGCTGGGCGAGACCGAAATCGGTGAACTGGGTCAAGTCTGGACTTTCAGGGCAGCGGATCCCGGGCCGTGCGCGCTCGCGCCGGCCCCGACTGCCTTGAGCGGCAGGTTCGATCCGTTGGCAGGAGGCCGCCCGCGTGATGGGGCAGCCCAGGTGCATGCACGTTTGAAGAGAGGGGCCGGACCGTCCGAGCCCGCATGCCGCAGCCTCTCGCCGTCCGTCACGCAGCCCTCTCAAGCGGATCCGCTCGACGGCCGCTGACGCTGCACCCGCGATATGCGGTTTCGCGGGTGCGAAGTCAATGCACGGCACAGCCTCTGCAGCCTCGGGCCTGCCATGCAGAGAAGGCCGGACCCGCGCCCCATCGTGAGACAATCGTGCCCCGCCCCGGCGCAGGCCCCGCCCGGCCCGTCCGTGCTAAATCCCGAGCCGCGCCCGCGCTGGCGTCGCCGGACGGTCCGCGCGCCTGCGGCGAAACCGGCGCCGGATTCGGGGATGATCGCGCGCCACGCCCTCACCTATGTCGGCTCGCGGGCGCTCGCCGCCGGCCTCAACATGGCCTCCGTCGCGGTCTTCACCCGGCTCGCCTCGGTCGAGACCTACGGTGCCTACCTGCTCGTCCTGTCCTGGGCGCTCGTCCTCTACGGGGCGACCTGCCAATGGCCGAAATTCTCGTTCTTCGCCCTCTACGACGAGGCGCGCGCGCCGGCCCAGACCGGCACCGTGGTGCGGCTGCTGGCCGCCATGCTGGGGCTCGCGGGCCTCGCCGGGGCGGCCGCGGTCGCGTGCGGCCTCGCGCGAGGGCCCGCGACCGCGGCGGTGCTGGCGGCGGTCGCCGGCATGACCCTGTTCGAGGCGGCCTGCGAGATCGCGCGGGCGCGCCTCGCGGCGGGCGCGGTCGCGGTCGCGATCCTCGCCCGCGCCGTGCTGATCCTCGGGCTCGGCAGCCTCGCCCTGGCGGGGACGGGCGGCCCGCTCGACCTCGTCTTCGCCGTGGCGGGAGCGAACGCGCTCGCCGCCCTGCCGGCGCTCCGGGCGATCGCGCCGCTCCTGCGCGGGGGCGGGAGCACCGCCGAGGCACGCCGCCTGATCGCCTACGGCTGGCCCCTCGTCCTCTCCTTCGGGATCGCCGCGCTCGCCCAGACGAGCGACCGCCTGATCATCGGCCGGATGGCCGGCGCGGGGGAGCTCGGCGCCTACGGGGCGGTCGCCGACTTCCTGCGCCAGAGCTTCGTGGTGTTCGGCGAGAGCGTGGCGCTCTCCCTCGTCTCCATTGCCAAGCGCGACGCCCGCGCCGGCGGCATGATCGCGGCCGCGCCCGTGCTCAGGGACGCGGCCCGGACCCTGACGCTGCTGGCCGCCTTCGGGGCGGTGTTCGTGCTGAGCTTCGACGACCTCATCGTGGCGGTCCTGCTCGGGCCGGCCTACCGGGCGCAGGCGCTGGCGCTCGCCCCCGTCCTGCTCGCGGCGAGCGTCCTGTTGATGTTCCGCTCCTACTATTTCGGTCAGATCATCTACTTCGCCCGCACGAGCCATCTCGACGCGTTCGCCTCGGCGGCGCTCCTGGTCGCGGTGGCGGGCCTCTCGGTCCTGCTGATCCCGCGCCTCGGCGTGATGGGCGCGGCGGTCGCCTTCGCGGCCGGGCAGGGGGTCGCCTGCCTCGTCTTCGTGCTCGGCGCCCGCCTTGCCCCCGCGCGGGACCGGGTGCGGATGCCGGTGCCGCTCGCCGACCTCGCCGGCATCGCGCTCGGCGCCGCCCTCTGCGGGGCGCTGCTTGCCGGGATCGGCCTCCTGCCCGGCGGCCGGGGCGCCATGGGCGAGGCCCTCCGCCTCGCTCTCCTGGCGGCGGGCTTCGCCGCGGCGGCGTGGCGCTTCAACATCGTGGGCCTCGCCGACGCCCTGCGCCGCCGCCGGGGCGCCGCCTGATGGGGCCGTCCGCCGTGCTCGCCGGGGGGCTCGTCGCCGCGCGGCGTCCCCTCGACCCCGCCGCGCCCTACGTCCCGGCCTGGCGGGACCTCGGCACCTCCGCGCTGGCCCACAACCCGTTCTACGAGGCCGACTACGCCCTGCCGGCGGCCGGCGCCTTCGGCTCGGGGGTGGAGCTTCTCCTCGTCGCCGACCGGCCGCCCGAGCAGGCGGGCGCCCGCCTGCTCGCCCTGTGGCCGTTCCGGCGCGCCCGGCGCTGGGGCCTGCCCCTGCCGGTGCTGATGGGCTGGAGCCACGGCTTCGCGCCGCTCGGCCTGCCGCTCGTCACGCACCGCGAACCGGAGCGCGCCCTCGGCGCGCTGCTCGCCGCCCCGCGGGCGCTCGGCCTGCCGGCTCGCCTCCTGATGCCGCTGCTGCCGCAGGAGGGCGCCTTCGCGGCCTGCCTTGCCGGGGTGGTGGCCCGCGCCGGAAGCCGCCGGGCCGCCTACTGGCCGCATGCCCGCGCGCTCCTCGACCTTGCCGGCCTGACGGATCCCGAGCGGGCGGCCTATCTCGACCACATGCCGGGCGGGCGGCGGCGCAAGCTCCGCCAGTTCGGCAAGCGCCTCGAGGCGGGAGAGGCCCTCACCCTCGACACGGCCCGGGCGCCCGCGGACCTCGCGGCGGCGCTCGAGGACTACATCGCCCTCGAGACCCGCGGCTGGAAGGGGCGGGCCGGCACCGCGGTCGGCAACCGGCCGGCGGAGGCCGCCTTCCTGCGCGCCATGGTGGCGGCCCTCGGGGCGCAGGGGCGGATCCGGATCGACCGCCTGCGCCGCGGCCCCCGCACCCTCGCGGCCGCCATCCTGCCGCTCACCGGCCCCGAGGCATGGTGGCTCAAGATCGCCCATGACGAGGACGAGGCGCGCAATTCCCCCGGCGTGCACCTCGTCCACCGGGTGACGCAGGATATCCTGGCGGACCCGGCGATCGCGCGCGTCGATTCCTGCGCCGAGGCCGGTTACCGGCTCCCCGAGATGTTCTGGACGGGCCGGCGCGGCCTCGCGCACGCGCTGATCGAGGGGCAGGGCGGCGATCCGCTGTTTCCCCTGGCGGCAGCCCTTGAGCGGGCGCGCGAGCGCGTCGCCCGGATCCGCGCCGCGCGCCGTCGCGCCTGACGGCTCAGCGCAGCAGCCAGAGGGCGAGGCCGATCGCGACCGCCACCGCCACGACGAAGCCGAAGAAGGCCGGCAGCACCCAGGACCGGCCGCCATGCGGGTCGGCCGCGTCCCGCACCCGCGGGGACGCCGCCTCGGACGCCCGCGCCTGCGCGATGCGGTCAGGCGCGTTCGGGCGGCCGGCCGCCTCGTCGTCGGTGCCGAGCTGCGACAGGCCGGGATCGTAGTGGTCGATCTTGTCGCCGGTCCGCCCCCGGTCGATGTCGGCCTTGAGCTGCGCCGTGGTCGGCCGATCGGAGGCGGGTGCGGCGGGGGCCTTGAGGTCGGCGGGCGGGGGCGGGGTCTCGGATCGCAGGGCCATCGGCGGATCGTCCTGAAGGGGCGGACGCTGGGCGCGTCCGGGATCACCCTCGGACAAGGATCGGGGACCCGGACTGTTCCCTCACCAGCCGAAGCGGGCGATCTGGGCGAGGCGCCCCTTCGCCGCCGCCTCGTCCTGGCCGATCAGGGCGATGCGCTGCGAGAGGTCGTAGCAGGCGGCGCAGAAGCCGAGCGACAGGAGCGGGATGCCCTCGGCCCGCGCCCGGTTCACCGAGGCGACCAGGCAGGCGATGACGGGCTCGGACTCCGCCGCGCCGAGGCAATCCGCACGCGGGCTGCCGAAGAGCGGCCGGTTCGGCAGGCTGAGCGAGACCGTGGTGCCGCCGCGCCGGTCGGGGGCGGGAGGCACCGTGTAGCTGCGCACGAACAGGAGGCAGGTCAGCAGGACGAGGGCGAGGGCGAGGCGCATGGCCGGACAATAGGGCGTGGGCGGCACCCGGGATCAAGCTGCGGCGTTCGGCTGCGGCCTTCCCGTGCCCCGCCGACGCGGCTAACCTCGATCGCGGGCCGTCTCACGCGGCCGATCGGCAGCGAAATCCCGCGAGCCCCGCATGAGGCGCATCATCCTCGTCGCGTCGGGTGCGTGCCTCGGTCTCGTCGGCGCCCTCGCGCTGACCCCGGGGGACATCCCGCAGGGCGCTATCGACGCGTCGGTCGTGCGCTCGGGCGCGACCTTCGAGCGGGCCTGGCGCCTGCCCGTGGCCGCGCGCTTCCCGCGGGAGATCGCGTGGCAATCCAACCTGTCCCGGTGCGGGCCCGCGAGCCTCGCCAACGTCTTCCGCTCGCTGGGCGAGGGCGCGGCGAGCGAGGGGTCGGTGCTGGCCGGCACGGGCCGCTGCCGGACGGGCTTCTGCATCGCGGGCCTGACCCTCGACGAACTGGCCGACCTGGCGCGGACGCATGCGGGACGCCGGGTCACGGTCCTGCGCGACCTCGGCCCCGAGGCGTTCCAGGCGCATCTGCGCCGGGCGAACGACCCGGATCGCCGCTACATCGTCAATTTCAGCCGCCGGCCGATCTTCGGGTCCGGCGCGGGCCATCACTCGCCCATCGGCGGCTATCTCGAGGAGGAGGATCTCGTTCTCGTCCTCGACACCAACCGCGCCGTGCGGCCCTGGCTGATCGAGCGCGGCCGGCTCTTCTCGGCCATGGACACCCTCGACGGCGGCCGCAAGCGCGGACTGCTCCTCATCGAGTAGGAAGCCTCAACCCCGCTCGTCGAACCGGCTCCAGTGGAAGACCTCGCGGCCCGCCCCGTCGATCACCCGCACGGCCTCCGCCGGGTTCCCCGTCCGCTGGGGCACGCGGGCCCGCGCGAACAGGCGCAGGGCCCGCTCGCGGGCGCCCTCGAGGTCGCTCGTGCGCACGGAGACGCGGGCCTGCACCTCGTCCGCCTCGGGCCCCAGGATCTCGATGTGAAAGGTCTCGCGCGAACTCAAGGGGCTCTCTCGGGGTGTCTCGGGGCTTAAGGCCCGGCACCCGACAGATAGGGGCTCGCGGGGGCCGGCGCAGCCCGGGATGCGCGCCGGTCCGGACATGCCTCAGTTTCCGCAAGATTGCGCCGGAGGCTCGCCGCGGGCGCTCCGGCGGGGAGCGGCCGGGGGATCATCCGGAGGTCCGAGGTTCGATGAGCGTCACCGCCACCCAGCGCACCGTCTCCTTCAGGGACATCCTGCGGGCGCCGTTCTGGCTCGCCCAGATCGGCACGGGCGCCAAATCCTTCGTCGACAACCCGATCCTGGGGTCGGAGCGCCTGAACCGGGCCGGCCTGCACACGGCCCGGGTGCGGCTTGCCCACGCCATGGCGGACCTGCGCCGCCGCCAGCTCGCCCACCTCGCGAGCCCGGAGGACCGGGCCGCCTTCGCGCGCGACGGCTTCATCGCCAAGCCCGACTTCATGCCGGCCGACCTGCACCGGGCGGTGCTCGCCGAGGTGACGAGCGTGGCGGCCGAGGCCCGAGAGCAGATCCAGGGCGACACCGTCACCCGCCGCATCCCCCTCGATCCCGAGACCCTGAAGCGGATGCCGGCGATGCGCCGCCTGCTGGCGCTGCCCGAGTGGCGCGGGCTCCTGCGCTACGTGTCGAGCTACAATTGCGAGCCCGTCATCACGGTCCAGACCATCCTGTCGCACGTGGTCGAGGGGCCGCCGGACCCGCAGACGAACTTCCACATCGACACCTTCCACCCGACCATGAAGGCCTGGCTCTTCCTCACGGACGTCGCCGGGGACGAGGGCCCCTTCACCTACGTGCCGGGCTCGCACCGCCCGACCCGGCGCCGCCTCGCCTGGGAGCGGCGACTCGCGCGCGGGGCCGCCCGCGACCCCGACCGGCTCACCGGGCGCGGCTCCTTCCGGGCGAGCCGGGCCGAGCTGAAGCGGCTCGGCTACCGCGATCCGGTCGCCTTCGCGGTGCCGGGCAACACGCTCGTCGTCGGCGACACGGTGGGCTTCCACGCCCGCGGCCCCTCGCTGCGCCCCTCGGTCCGCATCGAGGTCTGGGCCTACGACCGCCACAACCCGTTCCTGCCGCTCGCGGGCCTCGACCTCTGGTCGGCTCTCGGCCTCGCCCGCTGGCGCACCCGCCTCGGCTGGTGGCTCCTCGACCGCGGCGAGCGGCTGGGACTCGCCCGCAACGTCTGGCGCCCGGTCGGCGCCGTCACGGCCGACGCGCCGCCCAAGCTCGCCTGAACCCGGCCGGCCGAACCCGCCGGCCGGCCGGTGCGTTGCCCGCTCGCGGCTGGCGGCGCCGGACCGGGAGGCGGGGATGCAGGACGAGGTCGAACGGCTGCGGGTGCTGATCGGAGCCCTCGAACTCGCGCTCGGGCACCTGTTCGCGGCAAGCCCCGGCGGGGAGGAAGCCCGGGGTCGCTTCGCCGCCGACCTGCGCGACCTCCTGGCGGCCACGAACGAGCGCCAGCCCGGCTCGCCCGCGGCCGAGACCTACGAGGCGCTCCTGCGCCGACTTGGCGCGGCGGGACCCGCCGAGACCCTCGGCGCCGTGCCGACGCCGGAGCGGGGCGCCCCGCCTTCCGGGCCCGGGGTATAGCGGGGGACGCGCGGCCGCCGCCCGCGTGGTAAGCCGTCCGGCGATGCAGCCCGTCAAAGTCGCCGCCGCCCTCGCGCTCTGCGCCCTCCTGTTCTGGCTCGGCCTGCGCCTGACCCGGCGCCTCGTCGATCTCGGCATCGAGCGGGGCCGCGCGGAGGCGCGCAGGCGGGAGGAAACGGAGGAGTGAGGACGGCTCGGGGATGTTCCGGCTGCCAGCGCGGGGCGCCGGCCGAGGTTCATCCCGCAAGGTTCGCACAAGGCTGACCCCGCTCAGCCCTCGAGCGAGAGCAGGGCCGCGTCGCCGCCGGCCGCCGCCGTGTTGACGGTCACGGTCTGCTCGGTGGCGAAGCGCGGCAGGTAATGCGGGCCGCCGGCCTTCGGGCCGGTGCCGGAGAGACCGCAGCCGCCGAAGGGCTGCACCCCCACCACCGCGCCGATCATGTTGCGGTTGACGTAGACGTTGCCGTGGGGGAGCCGCGCCACCGCCCGCTCCACCGTCGCGTCGATGCGCGAGTGGATGCCGAGCGTCAGGCCGTAGCCCGAGGCCGCGACCGCGTCGAGGACCCGGTCGAGGTCGCCCGCAGCATAGCGCGCCACGTGCAGCACGGGGCCGAACACCTCCTCGCGGAGCGCCTCCGGCCCCGCGATCTCGTAGATCTGCGGCGCGACGAAGTGGCCGCCCGGCGGCGCTCGTCCGGCGAGGTGCACGCGGGCGGATCGGCGCATCGCCGCCGCGTGCGCGTCGAGGCGGGCCTTGGCCTCGGCATCGATCACCGGCCCCACATGGGTCGCGGGGTCGCGCGGGTCGCCGAGGCGCAATTCCCGGGCGGCGCCCGCGATCGCGGTGATCACCCGCTCGGCCACGTCCGCCTGGACGAGGAGGAGGCGCAGGGCCGAGCAGCGCTGGCCGGCCGAGCGGAAGGCCGAGGTTACGGCGTCGTCGGCAACCTGCTCGGGCAGGGCGGTGGCGTCGACCAGCATGGCGTTGATGCCACCCGTCTCGGCGATCAGCGGCAGGATCGGGCCGTCCCGCTCCGCCAGCGCCCGGTTGATGCCCCGCGCCACCGCCGTCGAGCCCGTGAACACCACCCCCGCGAGGGCCTCGTGCGCGACGAGCCGCGCGCCGACCGCGCCGTCGCCCGGCACGAACTGGAGGGCGGCGGGCGGGATGCCCGCCCGGTGCAGCAGGCGTACGGCCTCGGCCGCCACCAGGGGCGTCTGCTCGGCGGGCTTGGCCACCACCGCGTTGCCGGCCATCAGCGCGGCGGCGATCTGGCCGACGAAGATGGCGAGCGGGAAGTTCCAGGGCGAGATCGCCACGAAGACGCCGCGCCCGCGCAGAGACAGCCGGTTGCTCTCGCCGGAGGGGCCGGGCAGTGCGATCGGCTCCGCGAAGAGGCGGCGACCCTGCGCCGCGTAGTAGCGGCAGAAATCGGCCGCCTCGCGGACCTCGCCGAGCGCGTCGTCGAGGGTCTTGCCGGCCTCGGCCTGGAGGAGGTGGATCAGCCGGCCGCGGGCGGCCTCGATCGCGTCCCCGGCCCGCGCGAGCGCGGCGGCGCGCGTCCCGGCCGGGGCGGCCGCCCAGGCGCGGGCCCCCGCGCGCGCCGCCCGCATGGCGGCCTCGGCGGTCTCGGGCGCCGCCTCGGTCACGCGCCCGACCGGGGCGCCGTCGATGGGGCTCGCGACCTCGCGCGCGGGGCCTCCGCGCCCGGCGCCGTCGATCAGCGGATGGGCGTCCGCCGGGCCGGCGCCCGCCCGGACCTCGGCGAGGAGTTCGTCGCGCTGGGCGTCGGCGCCGAACTCGATCCCGGCCGAATTGGCGCGCTCGGGCGCGAACAGGTCCCGGGGCAGGGGCAGGCGCGGATGGCGCGCCCGCTCCGGCCCGCCGACGCTCTCGGCCGGGCGGCGCAGCAGGTTCTCGACCGGCACGGCCGGGTCGGCGGCCTGCGAGACGAAGGAGGAGTTGGCGCCGTTCTCGAGCAGGCGGCGCACCAGGTAGGCGAGGAGGTCGCGGTGCCCGCCGACCGGCGCGTAGATGCGGCAGGCGACGCCCGGCAGGCGCTCGATGAGGCGCCCGTAGAGCGCCTCGCCCATCCCGTGCAGGCGCTGGAACTCGTAGCCGCCGGATTCCCCGGCGCGGGCCACGATCCCCGCGACCGTCAGCGCGTTGTGGGTGGCGAATTGCGGGAACAGGCGTGGCCGGTGGGCGAGCAGCCGCTCGGCCGCCGCCATGTAGCTCAGGTCCGTCACGCTCTTGCGGGTGAAGACGGGATAGTCGGCGAGGCCCCGCTCCTGCGCCCGCTTCACCTCCGTGTCCCAGTAGGCGCCCTTGACGAGGCGCACCATCAGGCGCCGGTCGAGGCGGCGGGCGAGGTCCGCCACGTGGTCGATCACGGCCAGGCAGCGCTTCTGGTAGGCCTGGACGGCGAGGCCGAACCCGTCCCAGCCGCAGAGCGCCTCATCGGCCAGCACCGCGGCGAACACCGCGAGCGACAGTTCGAGCCGGTCCGCCTCCTCGGCATCCACCGTGAAATTGAGGTCGTCGCGCCGCGCGGCGCGGGCAAGCTCGCGCACCACCGGCACCAGCTCGTCCATCACCCGGGCGCGGCTCACGGCCTCGTAGCGGGGATGGAGCGCCGAGAGCTTCACGGAGATGCCGGGCCGGTCGGGCAGGGGGGCGGTGCCGGCCGCCCGCCCGATCGACGCGATGGCCTCGGCGTAGGCGTTTCTGTAGGCGGCCGCGTCCGCCGCCGTGCGGGCGCCCTCGCCCAGCATGTCGAAGGAGTAGCGGTAGAGCCGGCCCTGCCCGCTCGCCGAGCGTCGGAGCGCCGCCCCGATCGTCTCGCCGAGGACGAAATGGCTCCCCATCACCCGCATGGCCTGGCGGGCGGCGGTGCGGAGCGCCGGCAGGCCGATGCGCCTGGCGAGCGCCGCCAGGATGCCCTCCGGGGTCTCGCCCGGATGGATGATGCGGGCCGAGAGGCCGAGCGCGAAGGCCGAGGCGTTGACGAGCAGCGCCTCCGAGCGGATCGCGTGGTGGGCGAAGTCGCCCTGCCCGAGCTTGTCCTCGATGAGCCGGTCGGCGGTGGCGGCGTCGGGCACGCGCAGGAGCGCCTCGGCCAGCACCATCAGGGCGAGACCCTCCTTGGTCGAGAGCGCGTACTCGCGCAGCATCGCCTCGACGCCGCCGAGGCTGCCTGCGAGGCCGCTCTCGCCGGCCCGGATGGCACCGATCAGGTCGCGGGTCAGCGCGTCGACCCGGGCCTCGGCTGCGGGCGACAGGGCGGACCCGTCCAGGAAGCCGCGCACCAGGGCGGCATCGTCGGGGGCGTAGGCCGCCGAGAAGGCGGGGAGGGCGGGCGGCATCGCGCGAGGTTCCGGCGGGCGATCACGACGGCCCTCATCCTAGGCGCGTCCGCGCCGCCGTTCGATGGTGCATTTGGCGGTGCCGCGGCTGCCTCAGGCGAGTTCGTGTCCGGCCATGATCTCCAGCGCGCGCACCATCGCCGAGTGATCCCAGCCTTTGCCGCCGTGAGCCGCGCAGGTGTTGAAGAGCTCCTGCGCGGTGGCGGTGTTGGGCAGCGCGACGCCGAGCGCGCGAGCGCCTTGGAGGGCGAGATTCAGGTCCTTCTGGTGCAGCTCGATCCGGAAGCCCGGGTCGAAGCTGCGCGTCACCATGCGCTCGCCGTGCACCTCCAGGACCCGCGAGGCGGCAAAGCCTCCC
>NZ_JBAWTG010000131.1:0-12850 GCF_037106235.1 Methylobacterium nigriterrae
CAGCTTTCTCCATTCTGCGTCGTCCAGCATCACTCCTCCCAGTCAGGAGGAGCAAAACGCCCGCACACGGAACACGTTCAAGGCCGAACAGGCCGTAGAGGATGTATATCATGAAAATCGTAACTCCCTTCGATCACGAAGAGCTCTTGAACCTCGGAGAAGTTGCAAATCAATATGCTACATATAAGCAGCGCCGAGAGGCGTCTCCCACGAGAGAATTCGCGCTATACTATGCGCTATATACTTACGCATTTCTTAGCAATTCGTCTTTGATATCTAACGCGAGTGAAGACGACTTTCTTTTCTTGACAGGCTGCCGACGAGAAGCCCCAGCAGGTCAGGAGATCTTGCGTGTTTTAGAGAGCCAAGCCCAAGCCGATGACTACTCCCTTCTAAGGGTGGCCCATGATCTTCTGGAGAGCGACGTGAAAATTCGATTCATCTTCAATGACGGCACAGGCATGCATTCAATTAGAAATTATGCCCCTGACGACTGGTCGTATCTCCGCATGAAAAATACTGAATTCGAGTTTTTGAGTATCACACTCGAATGCTCACCTGAGGATGCTTCTGACTAGTACGCCCAAACTCAGCAGTCCGGTAGCGCCGCTCCTGAAAGCCCACGCTAGTCTCCCCTCGGCCTCTCGAAGGCCGAGGATCCACAGCCTCGAATGCTTCGTTTGACGGAAGGTGCAGCGGTCAGAGGAACATTTTGGCTGAGCGGCAGACGCCGAAGTTATGAAATCGCCCTGCCTGCATGGCTGCGTGCGGTGTGGAGAACCCTGGCCAAGCTTGGTCACGGAGTAAGCTCGTGAGTCAGAACTTCAAGTTTACCTTCCGTGCACTTCCTCTGTCGGCTGCATCCAGAGCACAACTTGCCGGAATCCAGGAGAGCGTAGAGGCATCTGGCCGCATCCCAGCGACTAGGAGGGGATTGCTCAACATGATAGCTGAGAACGCATACGTCCCGAACCAGAAGAACTACGTCCCGGTTCGGGCCGAGAAGTGCATTCTTGGAATGCTGCCCGCTTCCCTGCTTCGGGTGAATGCCGGGATTCACGCGGCAACAGCAACCTTCTTCAGCAATCCGCTCGAGATCCCGGAAGGATTTGGCCTGCCTGATTTTGATCCGCAGAACGCTGCCCCACCAAAGACACGTCTGACCAATGCGGGCTTTGTTACCGTTACGCTAGAAATGGATTGCGAGACGCCCGGCCAGATAGATGAGAATCTAGAATGGACCAGAGATAGCGATGGGAAGAATGGCCTGCTGACTCGAGTCGATGCCGAGCTAAGCAAGTATAAGGATTACCGAGGCTTCTCCGCAGTGTATAGTGGCCGGCGTTCGATCCATTATCACTTCGTGTTCAGCATTGCGCATCTTGAAGCCGCGCCGCCGAACGCCGGGGAAACAACGCAACTCGGACTGAAGCAGTTAAATTACTCCGCTATCCTTGCGTCTGCACACAATTCTTACTGGGATTATGTTAGAACGTGCTTCGAGCAGATTGAAGGACGGCCCCTTCAGTTTGACACGACTATGCGATCTTGGCTCCAATGGAGGCGAACGCCTTGGGCTATGCGGCGCCTTGAGAAGGATTTTCCGCCACTAGGTCTGAAGGCTGGGATGTTAATTCCGCAAGTTGTAGTTCGGGAGAACATCCGCTCGAGAGCCGCCCCTCAGAGCGATGACTTCCTTGTCGCTCGAAATTTCTCACTGCCAGAACAGCGGGCTCGCTCTTCATCAACCTCCACAAGAAGAAGTTCTGCTGCAGCCGCAACGAGCGACGAGGCCTTGCGATTGCTTCAGAACATGTGCGCAGAGGAGTGGGAGATGGAATATCCAAAGCCAGTTTCTGTTCTCCTGCAAAATGGGGAGCATCTCATCCATTTTCAAAACCATGCAGATGATATCAATCCATCGACCGTAGCCCTCGGGGAATATCGAATGCTGCAGCTCAATGGCCGTCATCCGTTTGGCAGCCGCCGTTTCTTCCTGCCTGGGCACATGTCCGCCAATGAGCTGATCGAGCATCTTTCGTCGGAAGACGAGAACAGCCCGCATTTCGAGGCCTGTCCACGTAATCCGGCGTTATCCGTCGACCGCCATCCATTGGTTTTCGGACTTGAGGAGGAATTCCGCTCAACCGTCCTCACTGGACCTCCCGTCGAACAGCGTAGTGCCGTCCGGCGATCCCTAGGCGAGACAATATCTTACCTCCGTATGCTTGCTGCTGGTCAAAATGACATCCTGCTGGAGTCGGTGGAGGGAGTCGGCAAGACATCCAGTTTTCAACGTGAACTGGCGGGCGAGATCTTCGACGATGCGATGGCTGCCGATCAACACGGCGGTATGTCCTTCGCGTGCTTTGCGTTTCGCTCGTTGGAGCAGGCCCAGGCGAAGGCAGCAGAGTACTGCAGCCGCTACGGCGGTGGGGTAGTGATCAAGGGTCTTTGGCGGATCTACGAGGAGGCATGTGCTGCGACCGGCGGTCGGGCACTTTACCGCACTGAACTGCAGACCTCGTCTCGTGGTCCCTTAGGCGAGATCAAGCGGCGGCAGCCCATGGTGTTCGACGCCATGGAGGCCGTCCGGAAATCCCTCTGGTCGCAGAGGGGACCGTTCGACTCGGGAAGGACAATTCTGTTCATGAGCCATGCCTCGGCAATGCGCTGGCATCATAGCCGGATCACCCGGATTTGGGCTCACCCGAGATTCGATCCTGAGGCGCCCCTGGCGGAGCAGGCGCACTTGCGTGATGATTTCCGGCTGTCGAAGGTCGTGTTCGACGAGCCGGACGTCGACGAGATTCTTCACCGTTTCAGCCAGAAGGAATACGAGGCACTCTTAAGCTCGCAGGAAAATCATCCTCGCTGGCGGCATCTGCTAAGGTCCGAACGTCAGGGCATTTACATGCAGCTTCGTGCTGAGGGCGCTGTCCCAGCGTCGAGCTTCGAAGCCTTTGACGAGAGGATGCGCCTCGACCTGACGAAGCTGGAACCCGTTCAGGTTGATCCGGATCGTATACCGTTCGGGCGGCAACACGGGCCGTTTGACATGTACGCGAAGCAGCGCAATTACGTGTTCTATCTCGGGGTGCAACAGTGGATATTTGACGCCGGCTGCCGGTGGGCCTTCCTGACAACCGAGGATTTCGTATCGAATGTGATTGAGTCGTCCTACGCCAGGGCGGGACGCAAGAGCCTCCTAATTCGATGCGACCTGGACGAAGTCTCGGGCATCTATCCGGTTCCGGTGCCACTGTTTCTTGATAAGAGGGCCAGCAAGAGGCGCATTTCCGAGCTGGTTCAAGAGATCGCTGCAGCTCGTCCGAATGCTAAGATTATCGCCGACGTCGTGAAGGGCAGTTCTGTCACAAACTTCATCACAATGAAGGGATCCAACGATTTTCAGCATGACGATGTCTTCATCATCCCCATGTTCCCGAGCGATCATCTGTATGCACTGCTCAATGTGACGGGTATTTTCATCGGGAGTGATGATGTGATTAGCATGTACTACGCCGACCAGCTTAACCAAGCCGTCGGGCGAAATCGTGGTTTCCGTGAATCGGACAGACGATCGACCGCTACGGTTGTTGTTGCGTCACCGAGCTTCAGCAAAGCTGTGCTGAGGGGTCTGACACAAACACGGGTCGAGTTGCGTCAGACTGAGCGCAAACCTTGGGAAGGCCCGGCGCAATAAGCGACGGATGCCTTCTTGTTTCACCCCCTTCGGAAAGGTGAACCGTTACTATATATTAGTAACTGCCTTCGAGGGGGGGTAGCAAGATTATGCCACCGAGGCCGCAGGCCGAGGTGCGAGCCGAAGGCGAGCCGGGCTCCTGCCATCATACTGCGCCGGTTTCGGGCCGAGGCGAGCGGCGAGCCGGGCTCCAGGCAGAGGGCGGCTGCCTCCTAATCTCCGCTGATTCTAATGGGTCGGGTTGGCCGGTGGATGAGGCTACGCTTGGACGTGGCCTGTGGCATTTCCCTACCAGGATGCTCTACCCCCCAAACCGCCTTTTGGCCGGGTTCGCCTCGAAGGTGCCACGACCCTCCGGCACCCATGATGGTCGCGAAAGGGGGAATCCTGTGATGAGTTGTACCCTGCTGTCTGTCAGCGCCGGTCTGGCGGCGGTCTCAGTGGTTGCGGCTGGCCTCTTCGTTTCTCATGGGTTTCCCTCTCGAACAGGCCGGGACAGGCAAGCCTCCACGGTTACACCGTTGTCCAGACAGCAGAGATCGGCCACCGATGCAGAGGGGCAGTCCATCCGCACCGTGTATCCTGGGCCGAAGTCTGGGCCGGCGCAGCGCAGCACCCCATTGCAGGACGGAACGGCGGCAGAGCCAGCTTCACCGGCCGCAGCCTCGGCTGTGGCCTCGTCGTCCGCCCCACTACCAGGACCCGATACACTGCCCCAACCTGCGCCGCCTCAGGAGCAAGCTGACAGTACGCCGGTTACAGGCGCAACGACCGAGCCCTCAGCGGCCTCTCCCAGCAGTCAACAGGCGCCGGCAGGCCCAGGCGTCGATCTGAACACGGCTTCTGTCGAGGAATTAAATGCACTCGGGGCCGGTATGATCGGGCGCCGGATCATCGCATTCCGGCCCTGTGCCTCTCCCGAGGATCTCGTCACCAAGCGTGTGCTCAAGCGGAGCGACTTCGAGATCATCAAGGCGGCGGTCACCGCCCGGTAGACGGCCTCGATAATGCACGCTACAGCCTGCACGCCACCGGTCGGGCGAATCGCCCGGGCTTCTGTCGCCACTGGGACGCAACCGTCCGGCTCACACCAGCCACGCCATCTTATGCGTGACCGGAAGAGCACAACGCGACAGCCAAGGTGTGCTCCAGCCGTACGGACGTGCCACACACGGCAGCGACGCAGAATGAGCGTCAGGGGCTAAGTCTCTGTGCCGAGAGGGCATCTTGTCCCTAGAGGCGCCAGGCTCGCGATTATCATTCGTTATTTCGTGCGAAACCGTACTTAGCTATCCTATTGTCACTAGAAAACCAATCGTGGATATAGTGAATCACACACATGATTCGCTGAATCTCTCGGCAAATAGCCTCCCCAGCACAACCTGAGCTCGAAAGGTCATCCTAATGGCCCGGTACTTCTTTGATTTCCACGATCTCTACCTCACGACGCGTGATGATGAGGGGACTGAATGTGTAAATCCGAGTGACATTTCATCCGAGGCGTTGCGGGCCTTGTGTCAGGTCGCTGGGGACTATCCCGGAAGGTATGCAGACCAAAAGCTGAACGTTGTCGTGCGAGATGCCAGCGACCGTACTGTCTTCACCGCATCGCTGAACCTAACTGCGGCTTGGCACGCACAACAAGAGCAATCAAAGGCGGCTTAAAACTCAATTGAGATGGAGGAAGATGGGAATTAGTACTTGCGCATACTTATGCTACCGCAGATAAATGCCTCCCGCGCTCCACGGCGTCGGTGATCATCCGCTCCTCTTCAAGGAAGAACTCACGCATCGAGCTGTAGAAGCGATGCATCGAGCGGCAAGCCTCGTAGAGAGTATCGTCGGCTTCTGCCCTTGCTAGCCTCAGATACTCTTCTGCCTTAAGCTGAGAGACCTTCGCGCCCTCGGTGCAATCTGCGAGAGCCTTCTGGATCGGTAGCGGCGAGCTGACGATGTCAATCTGCGTCATGCCGTGTCTTTTCCTTCGCATACCTGCTGCTCTGGGCGGCGGCTTGGTCTTAGAGTCGAAAAGTTAATGATACAGAGGCCGGCGCACGAAATTTACCGGCCCCACTGCCGCTAGCTCGTTACCCACATCATCCAGATAACAAACGCAATCTGCATCAAAGAAAACGAGAACAGCAGATTGAGTGGGCCGATGAAGCCAGGCATTGGGTGGGAACCCGATTCGTTGCTTCAGAGTACGCTTCCTTCCACAATCAGCGGAAGTTCCCGTGCGGTTTCGCACGCTAATGACTGATACAGTACCGCTAGACCGGGCGCCTAGGAAACGCCACAAGTCACCTCAGGGCTTGGCCTTACTGATCAAAAGATGGGGGCAGGCAGACATGGCGATCATCATCCTAGACCCAGTGTCCGGTAAGCAGGTCGTGATCAACCTTCCGCCACCTCTTAAGCGGCCTCTCGGCTAGGCAATAACTATGTTTGTAATCGGCGACTTTCCGGTGCTTTGTCCATAGTAAACTTAGGGGGTAGCAATGATAGTTGTCCTTGAGGAATAGGCTATTGCTCGGACGCGATCCTGAGGGCCAGCCATTCGTCGATGCACGGGCCGAGCCTCTCAAGCGGGTCGGTTTTGCTCCAAGGGTAGGACGTGTCGGCCTCCCGCCAGATGCTCTGACCGAGAGCGTCAACGTGGATTGCAGCAGCCGCTGGCAGGCCATGCGCCTGACCCGACCAGATGCGGACATCAACGGAGATCCGCCGCATTCCTGGCACATCGGGGATCCGGTGTTCACCGAGGATCTTGCGCAGACCCTCAAGGGCGACCTCGACCGAAACGCCATCTCAACTCGGGTCAAGGCTCCCGCAGGAGGATTCCGGCTCACCAGCCCACAGAATCTCGTGCGTGATGGAGAGCCAGCGGCCTCGGTACCCTGCTTCTGCCCTCCCCTGATGCGGAGGTACGTGGAGATGACCGGCCACGCCTGTGGGGCGGATCATCACCCCACACGCAGAGTGGCCGTACTCAGCAAGCTTCTCTGTCGGCCGGCGCCTCCGGCAGCGTACCCTGCACCGGGAACAGGACGACATTGCTCGCGACAGTCGAAGCGATGGGCTCAGTCGACGTAGCGTCCTGGGTGGGCCTACGAGAACTACGGTGGACGGCCGCTCGGTCAGATTGCGCTGCAGCCGATCATCGTCACGCCGGCCCCCGCTACCTGGACGGCTTATTTGCATTCCTATTCAGAAGGCCGTTAGGCTCACGAGCGTCAGCGTACGAGCGCCTCTCAGATCCGACTCACCGCTGTGCACCGGGTTTTGTGACCAGTGGGCAGCCGCCCTCGTTGAGGGGGCGGAAGGCCTCCTTGCCGGGGATCGTGGCGAGCAGCTTGTAGAGATCCCACTCGCCCTTCGACTCGGCCGGCTTCTTCACCTCGAACAGGTACATATTGTGGATCTTGCGCCCGTCCGGCCGTACCTCGCCCTTGCCGAAGAGCGGATCGTCGGTCGGGATCTCCTTCATCTTGGCGACGGTCGCGGCACCGTCCTTGGCGGATTTCAGGGCCTCGACCGCCTTGAGGTAGTGCAGCACGCCCGAGTAGACGCCCGCTTGATTCGAGGTCGGTTTCTTGCCGCTGAAACGATCCGCAAAACGCTCGGAGAATGCCCGGCTGGCGTCGTTCAAATCCCAGTAGAACGGCTCAGTCAGCACGAGACCCTGCGCCACCTTGGTGCCAAGCGAGTGCACGTCAGAGGAGTAGATCAGCAGAGCCGCCAGCGCCTGTCCTTTTCCGGTTAGGCCGAACTCGCCTGCCTGTTTGACGGCGTTGATGGTGTCGCCGCCGGCATTGGCCAGCCCAATCACCTTGGCGCCGGAACCTTGAGCTTGGAGCAGGAAGGACGAAAAATCGGCAGTCGGAAAAGGCGCCCTGACCGAGCCTATCACCTTGCCGCCGTTCTTCTCGACCACAGCCGTGGTGTCACGCTGAAGCGTGTGGCCGAAGACGTAGTCGGCGGTGATGAAGAACCATGTGTCACCGCCACGCTTGACCATGGCGCTGCCTGTGCCGTTCGCAAGGGCAACTGTGTCGTAGGCCCAGTGGACGGTGTTGGGCGTGCATTGCGGCCCAGTGAGATCGGCCGTGCCTGCGCCGGTGTCGATGAAGGCCTTGTTCTTCTCCTTAGTGACTTGGCTCACCGCGAGCGCCACCGAGGAGGTCGGTACATCGAAGATGGCGTCAACGCCGTCACGGTCGAACCACTGCCGGGCAAGCGCCGAGCCGATATCAGGCTTGTTCTGGTGATCGGCCGAGACGACCTCGACGTTCAGACCGTGCTCGGCTGGCTTGAAGTCTTCGACTGCGATGCGTGCGGCAACAACTGAGCCCTCGCCGCCGATGTCCGAGTAGACACCCGAGCGATCTCCTAGGATGCCGATCTTGACTGGTGTTTCTGCCTCTGCTGCTCCCGTAAAGAATGCAGTAAGCACAATGCTCGCTTGAAATGCCTGCCTCATCTTTCCCTCCCCGCAGCAGTGTTGCTCTGAGATTGATCCTGTTGAGAGGTCGTGTCCAGGACCGCTCGGCGTTGTGGCACGAAGCCGTACCGTAAAGTTCAGGTGAGGTCGCCGAAAATCTGAAGACTCTGCCTCTTGGCAATGCCGAAGGTAGGCTGAGAGCAATCGATCGTGATCCGCAAGCACTATTATTTGTCAGGAGAAAGCTGCGGGATGTCCGCTCAAGTTGGGAACCCGCAACCCTGGCTATTCATCTCGACAGCATGAACAAAGGTCTCATTGCAGATGTAGAGCTGCTGGCCCTTCGGGCCGCCGAAAGCGAGGTTGGCGCAGAACCCGGGAGTTCGGATCGTCCCCAAGAGGGCGCTGTCGGACTTCCAGATCCGGACGCCACTGCCGGCCGCAGCGTAGACCCGCCCGTCCGCATCGACCGCATGCCCGTCGGGTGTGTCGTCGCCAAGCTTGGCGAAGGAGCGTTCGCGGCGGAGCCGGCCGTCTTCAACGTCATAGGCACGAATCTCCCGCCTGCCGCCCGATTCGCTGACGTAAAGGGTCCGCTCATCGGGCGAGAAGACGAGCCCGTTCGGCTGCTCGAAGCCGTCGGAGGCAACATCAAGCCGCCCTGTCGGATCCAACCGGAAGACGAAGCGGCCACGCTGCTCCGAGGGAGCGGGCCGGCCCTGGCTACTACCGCCTGGAGGTCCATGCTGGACGGGAAGGCGTTATCGTGAGTGCTCCGACCGAGCGGGACATCTGCATCGCTGGCGAGCGGGTTGTTCGTTACCTTTTCTGTGCAGATCTCCGAGCGAGCTGCGTAGTTGAGGGTCGGGACCCTGGGAGCGAACGGCGGGTCCAAGCCTATCTCATGGATGTGCTCAGTGGATTGCTCAACGATCAACGAGAGCTACCGAAACCTCTCTGGGCAACCGGCCGCGCCTCACGTTAGATTCATATGGACTGTGCCCGGTTCAACTCGCTCATCGACGGGGCGCCTTGCCCGATCCCCGACACGGCACTCACAACCTTGGTGTGAGAAAATCCTGGATCGCACCAGCCGGCGCTCGGGCAAAGATCCCTCGTCGGCTTGCCGCAACACCCGTGATCCGGTGGAGGCTCACGGCCATCTCGGCGGCTTTCAGAACCGTGGCGATGCCCTCCAGCACCACGGCTTCATGGACAAGGAAGGGCTGTTGCTCGGCAAACAGTAGCATCGGTAGACCACCAGCCGGAATGAGTACATCGGCACCAACCGCAACGAGCGGCTCGACTTGACGGACGAAGTCCTCTCGAACCTGCGCCTGCGTGGCGGGATCCTCAAAGGCTGCCATGAAGCGTGGTAGGTCTGCTTGGATGGCGGTCACGCCCGCAACACGCCGCTCCAGGCCATGTCGCACAATCTGCTCCTCGTGCCACGGAGTGAACACAGGGTCGATGGTCACGAGGCCGATCTTGCGCCCAAGCGTGCAGCCGTAAAGGAGACTGGCCTCCCCGAGGCCGACCACAGGAATGTCGACGGTGCCACGGCACTCGGTCAGGCCGGGCTCCTGGAAATGGCCGATGACGAAGGCATCGAAGCCTTGCTCGGAGGCACGCAGGGCGTTGCGGATGGTCTGATCGGCGCACCGGAACTCGGTGAGCGGGTGGAAGTAGCGGTCGGGCGGGCTGATGCCATGAACCTCGACGATTGTGCCGGGTGAACTGAGGTGCTGAAGCCTTGTGGCGAGGCGTGCAATGTAGGGCTGCTGCTCAACCTCATCGACGAAGCTCTGATACCAGATGCGGACAGGCTGGCTTGCCATGGATGCTGCCCCTTACGGAGAGACCGTATATGACCGTGTCAGTACGTCAGCCCGTGTGACCTGCCCTGCTCGCCATGCGGATCTCACTTCTTCGCGCAGATGGCTCGTGCCCTAAGGGGAGTTGGTGAGGCTCCCATGGAGAAGCAGTAGATGCTGGTCTCGTCCATGGCGGGCCGCTCGCCGCCGCTGCAAGTACCGCTCACGGCGAACTCCTCGGCCTTGCAGGCTGCAACACAGCGCCCGCCGGCTTCGCAGGTCTCCGACTGAACCCGCAGTCCTGCTCCCGAGGAGCCGGGCTTGCCTTCCGGACCCGCAGGCCCCGGTGCGCCGGCCGGTCCAGCCGAACCGGGATCCCCCTTGTCGCCTTTGTCACCCTTATCCCCTCTGTCGCCTTTGTCTCCCTTCTCCCCATGCTGTCCTTGCGGGCCCTCTGATCCTTGCGGCCCTGCAACACCCTGGGGCCCCCGAGGGCCGACAGGACCCTGAGGCTCGCTTCGAGCAGCCGGAGTGGGCGGCGGCTTGGAAGTCGTGGTGGCGGCTTGGAACAGGACGGCCGGCTCTGCAATGGATGCCGGTGCCCGCTCGCCAGGACGGCCCTGCAATCCCTCAGGCCCCCGCTGGCCACAGAAGCCGACGACGACCTGCCGGCTCTCGGAATGGGCTCGAATGGTAACCATGCACTCGGCAGGATGGTAGGCCAGACGGAAGGTAAAATGCCCGCCCCTGTCGGTGGTCACCTCGCCTCTGTCGTCCAAGGCCACTGTGGCAGGCACAGCATGAGTTGGCCCGAGCCGGCCCATGACCCGAAGCTCGCCATTCGCAATCATGGCCTGCTCGACGAAAATGTCGGCCGCTGCCGGCGTACCGGCAAAAGCGAGAGCAGCGAGGGAATGAAGCAGTTTGGCCATCTGCGGCCGGCTCCCGAATAGGTTAAGCGCATGAGCTTGGCGAGCAGGTCATGCAGCAGTCAACTCGGCTTACCTCAAATAAGTCGGAGATACCGCCAAAGGAATAATGCAACTCCTCTCTTCCTGATGTAAATGTCCCCGGCAGATTTTAAATTTATCTAAAAACAACAGTCACGAATATTATAAGGGCCGAATCGATAATTTGCGTTGTGCAGAACAGTCCGTTGCTTGCGATTGGCCCACGTGAAAATGGCTCGTCCGACGCTGATGGCCCGACAGCGAGCTGACGTTTCACAGATCCGTACAGGCGCTCGAGGGCGGCCTCGACCGAAATGCCATCTCAACTCGGGTCAAGGTTCCTGCAAGAGGCTTCCGGCTCACCAGACCCCAGATTCTCGTGCGTGATGGAGAGCCAGCGGCCTGGGTGCCCTGCCCTCCTCTGAAGTGGATCTATGGGGAGATGACCGCCACTTCTGTGGAGCGGATCATCACCCCACACGCAGAGCGGCCGTACTCAGCAAGCTTCTCTGCCGGCGGGTGCCACCAGCAGTGTGCTCTGCAGTGGGAATGGGACGACATTGCTCCCGACCGCCAAGGCGGAGGCGGCGGTGGACGTATCACCCTGCGCCCTGCATGACCTCAAACTGACCGACCGAGCAAACCGCTGGATCATCCTCATGTCGCCCCCGCTGTCCAAGCGCCGCTGCATCTGCCGGAGCAGCCAAACAGGTACCTTCTTGTGGTTGTTCATTGCCGCTCCATCGCCCGGTCACGCAAAGACTCTCGGGGTCATGGTGGCGATGGCACCATCCACATTTGTTGGTGGTGAAAACGGAAAACCTGAGTGGAGCTTGCTGTGCAGCAAAGCGGTCGATGATTTGCGTAATTACTTGCGGCCACGCCCTCTCGGTCGGTCTGGGCTGGTCACTGCAGCGCCTGTGCGACCAAGTCCGGTGGCCCGGGCCAGCTCCGAGCGTTGTGCGGCGTAGTTGGCGGCCACCATCGGGTAGTCGGTCGGCAGGCCGTAGCGCTGGCGGTAGCTGTAGGGATCGAGCCCGTGCTTCCCGAGGTGCCGCTTCAGCGTCTTGTAGGGCTTGTCATCAATGAAGCTGAAGATGGCATCCGGCGTGACAGACTTGCGGATCTGCGACGGCGTCGGCTTCTCGACCTCGGTCTCGGTGGTTGCAGCGGTCGGCTGAGAGAGGCTGAGGAACGAGGTGTGTACGGTCTGGATCAGGCCGGGTAGTTCCCCAGCCGCGACATGGTTGTGGGCCACGTAGGCCGACACGATCTGGGCAGCGTGCTCGACCAGCGGATGGTCCTGAGATTGCGGCAGCGAAGCATCATCATCCGATTCCATGGCAGGACCTCCTAACCAACCTCTACGTAGTTCGCCGCAGTCAGTTGGGTAGGCCAGCGACGGGTCGGGGTGAGGCCACGCCGATCACAGTACAGAGCATGGTTCCCCGTCTATGATTACCAGTCCTGCACATGGGCGCAGATTAGGATCTGTACCCGCCGAGCTGGGTTCGTCCGACACTGGTGATCCTGAGCCGGGCCGGCTTCTCGCAGACACGGGCGACAGCTCCCCCGGCGACCAGGGCATTGAGGGCGTCCGCCAGGGCCCGGAACGGCAGCCGGGATCGCAAAGCAGCCTCCAAATCTTTGAAAGGAACTCCTGCCTCGCCATTCTGGGGATCCAGAGCTTCGAGGATCTCCAGAACCGTGACGCTGTGCAGCGAGTCTGGTCGGGGTGCTCGTGGTCGCATGTTGCCTCTCATCGATGCCGATGAGGGAGCGTAACAGATCAAACCTGCAGACATAGTCTCGGGTGGAATTGGCCCTCCGGATCGTCCAGCTAGAGCGGATCCCGCGCTGCTTGAGACGGGTTTGCGGGTGGTGCGTTGACGGATGAAGGAGCTTGCCCATGCCTTCACCGTTGTCTGTGGACCTGCGC
>NZ_JBAWTG010000132.1:0-12850 GCF_037106235.1 Methylobacterium nigriterrae
GGCTCCGGGCTGATCGTGCTGAGGGGCCGGTACCTCACGATCCCGGATCTCGCCGCGCTCCAGGCCGTGTCGCTGTTCAACGTGAACTACCTGCACCTCTACCGCGAGGGGCGTCACCTCGACGCCAATGGGGCCGATGACCAACTCGGGTAGAACGCCACGGCGGCGCCAAAGCCGGCGGGACCTGGGTGAGCACAGGTCGAGGAGGTTCGATGACGCTCTACCATTTCCATCTGCGGACGGCAGCCGGTCTGGAGCGCGATGAGACCGGCATGATTCGCCCGGACCTGGAGACGGCCTATCTCGACGTCTGCAAGACCATCCCGCAGCTGATGGCCGAGCTGGTGCGGGACGGGCATGACCCGGCCGCCTGCGCCTTCGAGATCCGGGATGGGGCCGACCAGCTCCTGATGGAGGTACCCTTCCTGGAGCGGGTGACCCGGAGGCCGAGAACGCAGCGGCCGACGGCACCCGCGCTCTCGCCGGAGACGCAGGCGCTGTTCAACCGGCTCGATCTGCTCACGCTGGCCATCAGCCGCGAGGCGACGCGGCTGCACGAGAACATGGAGTGCGCCTGCAGGCAGGCGGCGCGCATGCGGGTGACCCAGTCGGCCCTGCTCTGGTCCTTTCAGGCGTGGTCGGAGCGCCGGGAGGCAGGCGTGCGATGACCCCGGAACTGGCCGATCTCGACCGCGAGCTTGATCACCTCATCTGGCTGGAGCGCGAGTACGAGCACCTCGTTCAGGCCACCCGGCATCTCGCTGATTGGAAGAGGCGTGTGGCCGACCAGGAGATCGCCATCGAGGAGATGAACGCGAAAGGCTGGGATACGTCTCTGGCCGAGGTCCTGCTGCAGACGATGCGGCGCACGCTCGTGGAGGGCCGCAGGCATCAGCAGCTCATCCTGGAGGTTCTGGCCTCCCGCCGCTCCCAAGGCGATGACCGGCCGGGCCCTGACACCTCGTCGGCAAAGATCGGCCTCCAATCGCGCGAGGCCTGACCCAGCTCCTCGAACCCTCAAGGATGCAACGCTTCTCGACCCGGCTTCGCGGGCCCCGTTTTCTCGTAGGATCGGTCGCCGCGGTCGTTGCCGTTCAATTGTACGGGCCCGGCCCGGATGGAGCGGACCGCCCCTTCTTCGCGTGGTTCGGCATGCTCAGGAAACAGGTCATTGCCGGACCATTGTTCTCCGCATGGAGGGGCGGCGCGCCGTGTTCGAAGGGCCTCGATCCGGCCCCTCCTACAAGCACAATCCTTATGGTGCTGACCCGGTGTCGAACGCGCCCGAATACGAAAAAGCCGCCCGGCGGCGGCTCTTCGTAACGCATTTGTCTGGTTGGGAAAATTGGAGCGGGCGAAGGGATTCGAACCCTCGACCCCAACCTTGGCAAGGTTGGGGTATCCGGATTTCCCATGTTTTCCTGAGCTTTCGTGTCTTTTCTAAACCGTTGATTTAGCTTGTAATCTGGCTTCGCTTGAGTTTGCCTGAGCCTTCGTAGATAGGCGCCGATTTTCTCCTATCTGGTTCCGCGGTGGTTCCGCGGTACTGAGCGGAGAGGGGCCGGGAGTGTCACATGCCGAAGATCACAAAGCGGCTCGTCGATAGCCTAACTCCTAACGCAGTAGTGGAGGCCTACGCCTGGGACAGCGAGCTGAAGGGTTTTGGTGTGCGCATCATGCCGACCGGCGTGGCGACTTATATCGTGAAGTATCGCACAGCCGAAGGGCGCCAGCGCAAGCTCGCAATCGCCCGTGTGGGTTCTGTGACGCCCGACGAGGCTCGCAAGGTTGCTCGTGAGAGGCTTGGCGAGGTAGTGCGCGGCGCCGATCCGTCTGCCGAACGCCATAAAATCCGCCAAGCCCTGACGCTGGCCGAGCTGTGTGATCTCTACCTCGTTGATGCTGTCGGCCGCGTGAAGCCTTCGACGCTGGCGATGGACCGGAGCCGCATCGAACGGCACGTGAAGCCGCTCCTCGGCACGCGCAGGGTCCCTGCCCTCTCCTCCGACGATGTCGAAGCCATGCAGCGGGATATCGAGGCTGGGAAGACAGCCGCGGCCCGTACCGGCGTCGGTGGCGTCACCACTGGTGGCAAAGGCGTAGCCTCGCGTACGGTCGGTATGCTCGGTACCATCCTCGAGTTCGCCAAGCGTAAGAAGATCATCACGGTGAACCCTGCCCGCGGCGTCCGGCGCTCGCCGGACGGCAAGCAGCGGCGGTTCCTCTCGGCGGTCGAGATCGGTGGGCTTGGTCGCGCCATGCGGGAGGCTGAGAATGACGGCGAGACGGCCACCGGGATCGCGGCTGTCCGCTTCCTGCTGATGACGGGCTGCAGGCGCATGGAAGCCCTTGCCCTGCCTCGCGCTTGGCTGGACGAGGAGCATAGCTGCATCCGGTTTGAGGATACAAAGAGCGGTGCGCAGCTCCGCCCGATCGGCAAGGCGGCGTTTGGTGCCCTGCCCTGCCCCAACGGCTCGCCCTGGGTGTTTCCGGCTGAGCGTGGCAACGGGCACTTCGTCGGCCTACCGAAGGTGCTGGATCGGCTCCGCGCACGTGCCAAGCTGCAGGGCGTCACGGTGCATGTCCTGCGCCATTCGTTTGCGGCGACGGCTGCAGGCATGGGATACTCAGAGCTGACCATCGCCGGCCTGCTCGGCCACAGCGTTCCCGGTGTGACGGCCCGCTACGCGCACGTGCCTGATGCAGCCACTGACGGCTGCCGCGAACGCAGCGGCCGAGCGGATCTGCGCTATCCTTCAAGATCTGTGAATGCTTGGACCGCTAAGTTCGGCAAAAGTTATCCTAAAACGGTATGCTCCGGGTTCCTGGCGCCAAGCGGTATAGTGTGAGCGGCACGGTTTCGAGCCGATCCTCACGTCGGCACCGGAGGAGCCAAGCCGGACCGTGAGGGCCACAGCCGGGTCACCAGCGCGGATCCCGACGCGGTCGTATAGCATCGTCCCGACCGCTGCACCTGCTGCGGCGGCCATCCGCACGGCGGTCTTCCAGCCCGGGTCGTCAGCGTGTTAGAGCGGATCGAGCTGTCGGCGATTGCGCCGGTGGTAACCCGTCCTCGTCGCAGCTGCTGATCGGGTTTCCGAGCAGCTTGAAGTGGGCTTCAACCAAGCAGCCCGTGAGGACGAATTCGGTGGTCGGCCTAACTTCACCATTGCCTTCCGACCGACGCCAGTGAACTCGGCTACAATGAGTTAATCAGTCGATGGCAAGCGTTGGGCTTGTTGAGACTCAATGTGAGTTGTCAATAAAAGCAGGCCTTCCACCTTCCTGACCAAGCGCGTAAAAAATCATTCTCCGCCAGCGCCTTAGCGCGCGATTTCCGATAGGTTCCAATAGAATTCCTTATTGACATTTTGAGGGTCCCGTATTGACAAATTTGTCAACAGAACATCCTCCAGGACTCGGGGCGAATTTCGGTATTATTATAGACATTGACACAGTTTTCTAGATATATATCTTGTCCGCTACAAGGCGCAGCCGTTGCGCTCTGGCTAACGGCGCCGCAGCACTTGCAAAGGCGCTGGAGGACTAACTATGGCCAGTAGGGAAGCGCTGAATAAGGGGTCGGCCCGTGGAGAGCCCTATCTCCGATGCGCATCCGATAAGCCGCGGCTTCGTCGATGGGAGGCGGCGCAGTACCTTGCGCGCGAGCATGGAATCGAGATCGCGCCTTCGACTCTAGCTAAGTATGCGAGCGTGGGTGGCGGCCCTCGGTTTCAAAGAGCCGGCAGGATACCGCTCTACCCCTTGGACGAGCTAAATATCTGGGCAAAAGAAAAACTTGGGTTGTTGATCGGCAGCACTTCGGCGCGCTGATTCTCGCAAGAAGTTGAAGTTTGCCAAGATTCAGAGGCCGCCTGTTTCCGCCCAGTGCGGATGACAGGACATCCTCCTTGTCTACTCACTCGCAGAGCTTTTGAGCTCGTATAGCGAGTGCTGGCAAGGCGTGCGTGGCACTGCACCTGCGCTTTGTTGCTATCCGACCTCACTGCAGCCGAAAGCGGCCTAGCGAGAGGGCTCGCGGGTGATGAATCCTGACGCCTTTGCCACGCATATAGAGGCAGTCGCACGCATTCTGCTCGGCGAGCCTAACCGCCGCCTCTCGACGGCCAAGGAATTGCGCTACGGTACTCACGGCTCGCTCGCTATCGATTGCGGTCGGGGTATCTGGTTCGATCATGAGGCGCAGAAGGGTGGTGGCGTTCTCGACCTGATCCGCGATCGAACTGGACTAGCAAACGGTGAAGCGATTGAGTGGATGCGGGAGCAACGACTCCTTCCTGCAAAGTCCGTCATCTCTCTCAATGAGCAACGGCCTGCTTTTAAAGGGATCACCGCTACCTATGACTACTGCGATGAGAGCGGGAAGCTGCTCTTTCAGGTTGTGCGCTTCACCCCGAAGGCGTTCAGCCAACGCCGCCCAGATCCAAGTGCACCTGGTCGTTGGGTCTGGGATCGGCACGGCGTACCACCAGTCCCCTACCGTCTGCCCGAGCTAAGCGCAGCAACCACCGACGAAGTCTTCATAACTGAGGGTGAAAAGGACGCTGACAGCGTTGCGAAGCTTGGATTTGTAGCGACTACCAACCCGGGCGGCGCCGGGAACTGGACTGCGGACCTGAACTCTTGGTTCCGGGAGCGCATCGTCAACATCCTTATGGATAACGACGAGGCTGGCGTCAGTCACGGCCGAACTGTTGCGGAGAACCTGAAATGGATCGCACGTGAGGTTCGGTTGGTCCAGCTTCCGGGCCTCGGGCCGAAGGAGGATGTGTCCAACTGGCTCGAGAAGGGCGGGGATGCGCAGCAGCTGACTGCTCTCTGCGCTGTTTCACCGCGCTACGGTCACGAGCCGATTGGGTTCACGGCCGCGCAGCTCAAGCCGATGTACTTCCCTCCAATCAAATATGTGGTGCCCAACTATATCGTCGAAGGTCTCACACTTTTCGCCGGCAAACCCAAACGCGGCAAATCTTGGGCCTGCATGGACATCGCTATCGCTGTCGCTACTGGCGGAACTGCGCTCGGAGGCGTCGCCTGCGAACGAGGCGACGTCTGCTATGCCGCTCTCGAAGATAATCCACGGCGATTGAAGCGGCGTCTGCATACGCTGATTGGGACGGCGGAGGACTGGCCCGCGGGCCTGACGTTCATCTGCTCAATGCCACGTCTCAGGGATGGCGGGATTGCGCTGGTTCGCAGGTGGATAGAAGCAGCGGAGCAGCCGCGCCTTGTAATCGTCGATACGCTAGCGAAGGTCCGTGACCCGAAGGGCGAGCAGCAGAGCAACTACGAGGCCGACTACGCAGCCATGTCGGAGTTGAACGACCTCGCCGAAAAAGTCGGTCTGGCAATCGTCGTCGTGTCTCATACCCGAAAGATGGACGCAGACGACCCTATCGATACCGTTTTGGGGACAACGGGTTTGACCGGTGCCGTCGACAGCGTCCTGGTACTCGCAAGCACGAGCCAGGGAACGACGTTATATGGTCGCGGTCGTGATCTAGAGGAGTTCGAGAAGGCGGCCCACTTTGACCCCGTGACGTGTCGCTGGACCATCGCCGGCGACGTTAGCGAGGTCCGACGTACCGACGAGCGTCGGGCAATCCTCGAGGCGCTGCGGAATGCCGCTGAGCCGTTGTCGCCTGCCGCCATCTCGGCGGCCACCGGAATGCGCGGCCTCAACGTCCGGCAACTTCTCCTCAAGATGGTGAAGGCTGGCGAGGTGATTAAGTGCGGGCACGGTCGCTACTGGTGTCCAGCTAAGGGCAATTGTGGTCACGTCTAGAATGTCGGTAACAACGATAACAAGATAACAAGCGCAGCAAAAGGCCGCGTCTGTCAAGGGGCGCTTTTGGGGGCGAATGCCTTGTTATCTTGTTATCGTTGTTACTAGCTCTCTGCTAACTGCCTCCACGTTTTGAGACGCCACCGAATGTACAATTGGCGCCGCTGCATGCACGTGCGAACTCACTTTTACTAATGCCGATGGAGGTGGCTCATGAAAGGCAAGAGGCCGCTTATCGACCGCATAAAACAGGCAAGCACCCTCGGCGCTAAGACGTTAAGCGAAAGATTTGCAGACAACCTCGAAAATCCTTATTCTGGCCTAGGGGGTAGCAGAACAATAAGCGATGCCGACTGGAAAAAGTTAACCGAGCTCTCCGGGTTAAAAGAAGCCGACCGATTCGATCTCGAGGGAGACATCATATTATACCGAAACAATTGCGCTGCCAGATTGTCCGAGCCTGCTTTGACCCCCGCTGATACCAGAGAGCAGCTTGAGAAGCTCGCGAGAGATGCTCAGGACCTTCATCTTGCGATTGAACGCACGCTCGACAATGACGGTGCAGCCTGGGCACTTACTGCTCCTACAGCCCTGGCTTGGGGCGCCGCCGATATCTGGTCCTTGTCGGAGAAGCTGAAGTGCTTTGCTGAACTCGCGAGTACGGCCGCAGGAAGATGCAAGCCCGCACGTACGGGTCCGGGTGACGTGAACTTGCATGGCCTGATCGAGTCGGCTGCGCTGCGGTGGGCCGAGAGCGCCGGCCTCCCTCTCTCCATTTCGAAAAAGCGTCTCGGACCCGAGAAAAAATGGAATGCTCTCGAGTTCATAATTGCAACTGTCCGAGTCGCTGATCCTGAGGCGTGGCGGCCAGACCAGAGGTTTCCGAACAGGAGTATGGACGACCGCATACAAGATATTGTCAAAACGATGGCGCGCCGCATGCGAGCTCGGGAGAGTTAGAGCGCCCGCTTCGCTCTAACTCTCCCGAGCTTCCGCTTCCGAACTGAGGGTATCTGGGCAAAAAGAGGGCTCCTAGAAACAAGGAGCTCTCAAATGAACCGAAAAGACTTTCTTGAGACCGGATTTATTAGGCTGGCATCCATTCTAGCGCCGACCGGTCCTATTCCAGTATCACGCTCGACGTGGTGGTCTGGCGTTAAATCCGGCAGGTTTCCAAAGCCCGTGAAGCTTGGGCCGAGGACAACCGTTTGGCGCGTTGAAGATATTCGCGCACTCATCGAGTGGGGAGTGCAGTAGAATGCCCGACTTGCGCAATGTCGTGTCTCAAGCGGCTGCTCGCCTCAACATGCGGCTTGGCCGAGATAGCGTGTGGAGAGGTCATTGCCCTTGCTGCAGCTACTCCAAACAGACCCTGGCGCTCTTCGTTCGGGGAGCCGGCATTGCTGTCTCCTGTGCCGCCTGCGGAAATTCGCGAGGTATCGCTGCAGTTGCCGGAATCCCCTTGGAACTCGTCGTCTCGTTAGAGCGCGACCCAGCCAAGATCGGGCGGGCGATCCAGATTTGGCGGTGGGCGGCTCCCGCGGCCGGTACGCCGGTCGAGCAGTACCTTCGTGGCCGGGGCATCACCGAGCAGATCCCACCCTCGATCCGGTACCGTAGCGGCCAGCGAAACTGGTCAGACGGTCGGTCCTACCCGGCCATGGTTTCGCTCGTGGAGCGGGTGCCCGAGGAGAATGGCGCATGTGGCGAGCACCTGCATCCGTCCGGCGTGCACATCACGTTCCTCAGCAGCCCTGATGCAAACGGGGGGGTGAGGAAGGCTGCTGCCGAGGCAAACAAGCTTGCACTCGGACAACTTCGTCAAGGTGGTGTGTGGCTGAGTTCAATCTACGAGGTCAGGCAGGAGCTTGTGATCGCAGAGGGCATTGAAACGGCGCTTTCAGCCCAGCAACTCACTGGCCTGCCAACGGTGTCGGCTCTTAGTGCAGCCGGCATGAAATCCTTTCGGTGGCCATCCACAGTCCGAAGGATTTGGATCGCTGCCGACAGCGACGCCACCGGACTGCAGGCCGCAATGCATCTACGCGCTCGCGCATTGCGAGCGGGAGTTCAAGCTCGGATCAGAATTCCGGCTGATGGATATAATGACTTCAACGATCTCATCAAAGGACACTAAAGTGGACAGCAATACGCACTTTTCTTCTGTTGTGGCCGGCTCGCAAGATGCCGAAACCGGTTGGTCGAACGAATCAAGACAAGACGAGACGAAAACATCGGAGCAGCCTTGGGTTGAGCCTCCAGAGTCCATTAGCACCGATGCGGGAGCAGACCTAGACGATGGCGGAGACTCATACACGGCTGGCGTCGCGAACGTTGAAGAGTGCCCTTCGCCGGAAGCGCCGGATAATGACCCGTTCCTGGGTTCGGCAGAACGGCCAGATGTATCTGCACACCCGGACGACTGCGAGGTGGAGTCCGACCCCATCGGGGACAACATCGCCCAGTCTCAGTGGAAATACTATGGCGAAGGCTTTCGGGTTTCAACCAGGGGCGTCTTCGTCCGGCGGATCAACAAGGAAGATGTCGTAACATGGGAGCAGATTTCTACCACCCCGATTCACATCGAGGCACTTACCCGAGACCGCAGGGGTGAGAACTGGGGCACCCATCTTACGATTACGAACCGTGACGGCAAGTCAAGGCAGCTTGCTATCTCGCACGCTCTCATTGCGGCGGAGAAGACAAATGACATCGCATCTACTCTCGCGGCACTCGGTGTCGGCGTTGTTTTCGGAAAATCGGCACGACAAGCCATCGTCGAGTTCTTAACCACTGAGGTGAGTCATCGGATTACATCCGTCGCACAAATCGGGTGGCACGAGAGCGATAGCAGATGGGTTTTCGTTCTTGCAGACCGCACTCTGGTGCCCGCCGGCTTCGAAGGGGCACGACCGGTGCTGCAGACCGCGGCCATCCAAAATCAGACCGGCCTCTGTGTGTCAGGAACCGTAACGGAATGGGCAGACCAAATCGCTCGGCCTCTTGCGCAGAACTCAAATATCCACTTGTGCGTCGGAACGGCATTCGCCGGACCTTTGCTGTACTGGGCCAATGAACCACCCGGATTTTTTCACCTATGCGGAGCGTCAAAAATCGCCAAGAGCCTTGCGGCTGCGATCGGGCAGTCCGTATGGGGCCGTCCGAAAGTTCCGGGCGAAGCCGATGCCTTCGGTGTCAGCTGGACTGCGACGAGCGTCGGTCTCGAGCGGTACGCAGTCCTGCGCTCTGACGTCGGTGCGTCGTTCGATGAGATCGGTGAGGGTCAGGCGAAGGTAATCCGCTCCGCCATCTATGTTCTCGCGAATGGCAGCACCAAGCTTCGTGGAACGCAGGATGTCAATCTGAGGCCGACGGAAAGCTTTCGCATTCTTGGCATCTCGACCGGCGAGCCGACGATGGAGGCTTTCCTCGCCGCAGGTGGCGAGAGCGTGCCAGCCGGCCTATCGGTCCGTCTGGTCGACGTGCCGGCTGAAGTTCAGCCGGGCAGTGCATTTGAGACGTGCGCGATCGGCGAAATTGAGGAGATTGGCCGGCTGTACTACCCGCTCACAACGCAACTCCATGGAGCCGTCGGCCAATACTGGTTGCAGTGCCTTGTCGAACTTGGGCCCGAGGAGATTCAGCGGCAGCTCCGCGAGCATCGTGATGCATGGTTGAGCCTTCCCGCCGTAGCTGCCGTGCGCATGGCAGGAACGGCGCAGGTCAGGTCTGTCCTGAACCGGTTTGCTCTGGTTGCTGCGGCGCTGCGGATGGCGATCGATGCCGGCATGTTGCCCTGGTCGATGGGCGACACCGACCTTGGTATCGCGGCGTGCATGGTGCGTTGGGCGAAGGCTCGGAAGGGAAGACTCGACCTTGCGGGAGAGATTGTCAGTGCCGTCGAGCAGATTCGTGAGATCCTGGTCGCGAATTTACATGGACGGTTCATTCATCTCAGGATCGATGAGGTCGGCCATCGGCTCGAATACGCTAGTCAGCTCGATGAGAACAAGCGTGATACTCTCGGCTATGTGAAGGGTGACCGCATTCTGATCGAGGCGACAGCGTGGCGTTCCGAGTTGTGCCGCGGCTTCGATCCTGAGAAGACGGCCCGGCATCTGCGGGATGAAGGGCTGCTCCTCACTGATAAAGGCAAGCTTCAGCGGCAGGAGAAGGTGCTTCGGGGCGGCGAGTCCGGGAACGGCCGGTTTTATGTCCTCGATATGCGCATCCTTGAGGATGCCGCCGGCACAGGCCCGCGCGATAATTAAGCGGTAGCTTGGCCTTTGTTACACACCTCACCGGTCCCGCCCTTCAGCAGGGCGGGACCCGGGTACCGGTGGTACTGCAGAGCGGAACTGGTCTGATCAGGGTGGTACCGGCCGTGGGACTGGAGGAACTTGGCGTCGCCAGGGTCCGTTCCGGTCTCCCTCAGTACCCTGCGCAGTAACGTCTCGGGATAAGACTTTTCCTCTGCAGTACCACCAGTACCACCAGTACCCCTCCATCTGTGTCGTCATGCAACCTGCAACAAGAATTGCGCATGATGCGCATCTGGGGAGCTCCAGACAGTGGGAATAATTACGTGGAATTCTGTTCGCGAGCAGCTGCATTCTATCGGCGTCATTGTGCCGGATGCCGGAGCATCTCTGCCCACCCTTCAGGCAGGGCTCACGGCGACTGTGATCTCGCAAGGGGCACCTGCTCGCGACCTGCCCTCCCCTGCTCTGCCCTTCGTCGCCGGCGAGACGGCAAGCAGCACCCCTCCGGCGCTTGTTGCCGAGATCCTCGCAGCAGCGAAAGCCGCTGGTGCCACGTTCTACGAACGTGTGACGGACGGCGAGCTGATCGCGCACGGTTTGGAAGCTCTCTGCCCCGATCTCAGGGCAGTGCTGGAGGCCCAGCGGGGCAGCATCCGCTCCGTCCTTCTGCCTGCCGGGAGCACAGCCTCAATTGCGTTACTGGAGCGACTCGGGGTCGAATTGATCTTCGTCAACGACGAGCAGCTGGCTGCCCGAGAGGTCAGACGCCTCTGCGCCGGCGCTGACACTCTCGGCATCGATGTCGAGACGACGCCTCGTCCCGAGTTCCTGCCGGTGCTGCGGCCGATCACCATCACGAAGGATGGCCACCCCGCCAAGACACAACCCGTCCTGGACACCTCGGCAGCTCTCGACCCGTTCCGGGCTGAGGTCCGGCTGCTCCAGGTCGCGGCAGAGATTGACGGTCGGATGGCGGCGCTCGTCATCGATCTGCGCCGGGTGCCGCTCGGCAGCGGGGCTCTTGTGCCCATCTGGAAATGCACGCTCGTCGGCCACAACCTGAGCTTCGACTCCAAGATGCTGCTGGCGAACGGCGTCGCGCTCGACGACGCCAACCTTCTCGACACGATCTTGATGTCGGGCCTCGTTCTGCGTGGCATCGCAGATAGGCGCAGAGAGGGTACCCGTCGGCCTTCACTCAAGGCGGCAGTCCATGAGGCGCTTGAGATCGAGCTGCCGAAGGGCGCGCAGGTCTCGCCCTGGTGGCGCGATCGCCTGACCGACGAGCAGGTGGCGTATGCCGCCCTTGACACCGTGTTCGCTCTGAAGCTCGCATCGGCGCTTCAGCCGCGCATCGATGCTCTGCCTAGGGGCCGAGAGGCTCTGTCCCGGTTATGCGGGGCCGTTGTTCCGGTCGCGCTCATGGAGCTGGCTGGCATCACGCTGGATCGGGATGGGCTAGCGAGGCAGGCCGGCGGCTGGGACGAGGAGCTGATTGGCCTCAAGGCGGAGATCGCTGAGATCGGAATCGCAAACCCGTCCAGTGGCCCCCAGGTGGCGGCATGGCTGAAGAGTGGGTTGGAGTGCCTCGATGCGGAGACAGGCTCTAATTGGCTTGCCACATGGCCCCGGACGGAATCCGGCGCCCTGTCGACGAAGGCTAAGCACCTTAAAAGGCTGAACAGCATCCTTCCCGGGGCCGAGCTGCTGGTCCGGTACTCAGCGTTGGCGCAACTGGGGTCGAACTTCGGTGACAAGCTCCTCGCCCGGATCAGCCCGCACACGGGCCGCCTTCATGGCAACTTCCTGATCGCGGCAGCGAAGAGCGGGCGGTTCTCCAGCTCCAAGCCGAACCTGCAGAACATCCCGAAGTCCGAGGCTATGCGGTCACTGTTCGTGGCAGCTCCAGGCAAGGTGCTCGTGGTCGCCGACTACTCTCAGCTGGAACTGCGGGTGATGGCGGCCATAGCGGGCGACCGGGTGATGACCGAGGCCTACCGGAATGGGCTGGACCTCCACGCAGTGACGGCGGCCGGCATGCTCGGCATCGGCCCAGAGGAGTTCGATCCAGCCAACCCAGCCCACAAAGCGGCTCGCCAAAAGGCGAAGGCGGTGAATTTCGGCGTGATCTACGGCTCCGGCCCGGGCGGCCTGCGGGAGTTCGCTCGAGACGCCTACGGCGTTCTCATGAGCTTGGACGAGGCCCAACACGTGATCGATCGCTTCCTGGCCACCTACCCCGGCGTGGCTCGATGGCAGCGGGAGCAGGCTGACCGGAGCCGCATGAACCGGACAGCCGCGACCATCGGAGGACGGGTTTACCGCTTTGCATGGGAGCCGAATGGTGAGTACGCCCGAAACCTCGCCCTGAACCTGCCGGTCCAAGGCACCGCCGCCGAGATCGCACTGGAAGCCACTATCCGCATCGGCCGGCGCCTGCGCTCTGAGCTAGGCGGTAGGGACGACCTCGTGCTGCAGGTGCACGACGAGTTCGTCGTCGAGGCCGACGATGAGGCAGAGGTGGTCACTTCGGTGAAGCGGGTGCTGGAACAGGAGATGAGCGCGGCCTTCGCGGCCCTGCTACCCGATGCCCCGCTCACCGGGTTGGTAGACGCCCACGCGGGGCCGAACTGGGCTGAAGCCAAGGGGTGAGCCGATCGAGTACGACGGGATCTGCCGGGGATGAGAGCGGGTGCCCGGATTCTGGGCCGCCGTGACAACCACGGTGTGCACGCACAGCCAGGACTACCGGTGCGGTCAGCAGGCGGCGCTAGCGCTCGCC
>NZ_JBAWTG010000133.1:0-12735 GCF_037106235.1 Methylobacterium nigriterrae
CTGATACGGGCCTGTAAGCTCAAACCTGGGTCTGCGCCCTCATGATGCTCACGGGCGCGGCGAACGCGCAGGACGCCTGCTCGCCCCAGCGGACCGGCCGTAGCAATGGAGGTGCACCATGACGTGGTCGGCCGCCTACGAGCTGGCTCTCACGAAGCGGCACATCGCCGAGGAGGAGAGGCTTCGGATCGTGCAACTGATCCGCATCGCGGATCAGATGAGGCACGGTCGGGACACCGCCGCGGCCGAGCAGGCGCTGCGGGACACCGAGGAATACCTCACGGTCTTGCGGGGGCGGCGGGCGGCGCTCGGGGCCTTGCAAGGCTACTGACGTGTCGCCGAGGGAGGGTAGGGATAATGCCTACAAGCCTACCGGTGCTCGAAGCAGCGCGCTCCGATGTCCGCCGCGCAGCGTTGCTGGTGCTGGCGTTCTCGGCCGTATTGCTGGTCGCGCGCATGACGATCCCGCCCCTCCAAATCGAGATGCGCGCTGCTTCTTGCGTTCTCGCGAACATACCCTGCGAGCTACTCGGACCGTGACACGCGACCGATGCCGCAGCCCAGATATCACTGGGTAATGGCGCACGCTGAGAGGCTGGCCGCCTTGAGCTTGGACACAACCGGCGCGCTGTCGCGGATTTGACGTTATGGAGCGCTTGCTGGCCTGCCAGCGAGGGGGCAGCGGCCCGGTTGCGTGAAACGGCAATGGGTGGCGTGAAACAAATGTAGATTTAAAACCTTACCCGGAGAAGAAACTCCGTTGTCCCATTTGATCAAGCGGGAGCTGGCACGTCATTCCATCAAAGCGCGGGAGGATTTTCCATGCTCTCGCCTGCTGGGTTGCGCACCAATGTCTTCCCGGAGGGGATCGGTGCCGCCGGCGATCTCGCCGGGACTGGGAAAGCTCCTCCTGCCGGCTTCATCCAGCTTGACATCGTGCAGGCGCTCCACACGGTCCTGATCGAACTCGGGGCCGATCTCGACGACCTCCTCACTGAAGCGGACCTCGATCCGCGGCTCTTCAACGGCGGCCACAGGCTCGTCTCGTTCACCGACATTGGTCGCCTGATCGCCCTCGCGGTCGACCGCACGCGCTGCCCGCATCTCGGCCTCCTGGTCGGGCAGCGCACCACGCTGGCCTCGCTCGGGCTACTCGGCCTGCTGATGCGCAGCTCGGACACGGTCGGAGACGCTTTGCGGGCCCTCGAAGCCCATCTGTGCGTGCAGAACCGGGGCGCGGCGGTCGGCCTCGGGGTCTACGACGACATCGCCGTCCTCAACTATGCCCCTCATCAGCCGGAAGCCGAAGGTGCTGCCCATCACGCGGAACGCGGGCTCGCCATGATAGCCAATGTCCTGCGGGCGCTATGTGGGTCCGACTGGGCGCCCTTGGAGGCGCTTCTGCCGCGCCCGGCGCCGCGCGACAGGGTTTCGTATGGCAGCTTCTTTCGCGCCCCCGTCCGGTTCGGCGCGGAAACCGCCGCCTTGGTGTTCCCGACCGAACTCCTGTCGCAGCGGATCGCGGGTGCGGATCCGGCAATGCGCCAGAGAGTGGAGGATCATATCCGCCGGCTTGAGGCCGCGGAGCCGTCCTCGCTGACGGACAAGCTTCGCGAATACCTCCAGACCGCTGTGACTCGGCAGCGCTGCAAGGCGGAGCGCGCGGCGCGTCTGCGATTGATCTCCCGCCGCACCCTGAGCCGCCGCCTGCGGGCCGAGGGCACGAGCTTCCGGCGCCTTGCCAACGAGGCGCAGTTCCGGGTGGCCAAGAAGCTCCTGGCCAACACCGGCATGAGCGTCACACAGATCTCGGCCGCCCTGGACTTCTCCGAGCTGGCCGCCTTCACGCACGCCTTCCGGCGCTGGGCGGGCATGTCGCCGAGCGCGTGGCGGCAGGCCCACCGGCCAGCGACGACGCGCGACCAACGCCACGAAGAACCTCGCCCGCGTGGGAGGGACATCGGATGCAGCAGCACGTTCGCACCTGGGCCTGCGCCCTCGTGATGCTTGCGGGCACGGCGAGCGCGCAGGAGGCTCGCTCGCCTCTGGTGGCCCGGGCCGACGCGCGCATGCAGCTCGGCGCGGCTTCGCTGGTCCCGACGCTCCGCGGCCGCTGGCTCTACGCCAACGACAAGCTCGTCGTTGGCCGTGTGCAGGATGTGCGGGTCTCGCAGGACGGCACCACGCTGATTGCAGTCGTGGCGCGCCGGCGCTGGCTCGGCGGCGGGGAGATCGGCATCCCGGTCCCGCATCTGCATCAATTCGAGAATGACCTGACCGTCAGCGGCACGCGCGAGAGCATCCGGCAAATCCCGCTCCTCAAGCCGTGAAGGACGGGAACCGGCGCGGCGCGGGATGAGAGGAGGGGAACGGCCGATGGATCAGGTGCTGGGATGGACCAAACCAGCCGTGGGGGCGCTGTTCACGGGCCTGGATCGCGAAGCAGCCGACGCCCTGCTGGATGCGGCCTCGTCCCGCCAGATCGCGGGCGGGACGACCCTCTTCCATCAAGGGGATGCACCGAGCCAGCTGTTTCAGGTCAGCAGGGGCTTGGTGAAGCTGTCACGGGTCAATCCAGAGGGCGGGCAGACGACACTCCGGTTCATGGGAGCCGGCGACCTCGTCGGCTGCGTCGCCGTCTTCCAGCAACTCCCCTTTCCTGCGACCGCCACCGCCATCAAGCCCACCAGCGTCCTGTGCTGGGGCGCGGTGCAGATCCTCGACCTGATGCATCGCTATCCCGCGATCTCGGTCAATGCGCTGCGAACCGTCGGGGACCGGGCCCGGGAGATGGTCGGCCGAGTGGCCGACCTGACGGACAAGGGCGTCGAGGCGCGGATCGCCGGTATCCTCCTGCGCCTCGCCAATCAGGTGGGGCGCGCCTGCCCGGAGGGCGTCGAGGTCGCATTTCCCATCACGCGCAAGGACGTCGCGGAGATGACGGGCGTCACCTACTTCACGGTGAGCCGGGTGCTGAGCGGCTGGCGGAAGCAGGGATTCGTGCGGCTCGGGCGAGAGCGGATCATCTTGGTCGAGCAGCAGAGGCTGGCCCAGATCGCAGGCCAAGGCACGGGCTCCGCGCGTCCCCACGCCGGGCCGGTCGCACCGAGATCCTTAGGAAGGCTCGAACCGAGAGAGTCTTCTCGAACGTTCCAATAGGGCTTGCCCTAATGGACTGTCTCAAGCGGCGCAAAACGCTGTGTTAGAAAAACGACGGGAAACCATGCACGCCGATTGCGTCCTGCCCGGTGCCCTGGCTCCTCGGCTGCCCGCGTCAGGGAACCCTGTTAGGAAATCAATTGTCCGGAATACGCTCGCGACCGGACATTCCTCACACGCGCGGTGAAGGGCTGCATCGGGTCAAAAGGTGTTCTTCCGGTTAGGAGCCGTGCCGGCGGACTCGCGCGGACCTGCTCGGACTCGGAGTGGCTACGGCCTGAGCTTGGACCCGGCTGCTGCGAGGCCGGCGAGTTGTTGAACGAGGGTGCCGCGGGGCATGCGCGGATGATTGCGGGCATGTCATCTCCGAAAATGGGCGCCCCCAGCGACGCGACCGCCAGGGGCGCGGCGCCTGCCCGAAGGCTGCACCTCACCGGCGCGCTCACCTGTCTCCCGTGAGGCGCTGTCCGGCCTCGTGAAGGGCTCACCAGCTCGTCAGGCGCGGGCCTTCAGACACTGGCTGGAGCACCTGAAGGAGGACGAGCGTGGGTTGAGCGGATCAGGCGTGAAAGGCAGGCATAATTGAGCACCGAGCTGTTCATCGGTGTGCGAGCTGTTCACCGACGTGCATGAGACGTTGCGCGTTTGGGCAGAACTGTTGGTAGGTCACAGCAGCGGTTCCAGCAGCGAGTTCATGGTCACAACGGGTGCGCTGAGTACAACCAATGCACGCCATCTCAAGCTCGTCCATGGTCTCGGGCAGCTCACGGCAAATGGCCGCCGGGTCGAGATCAAGCTGCTTGAGTAGCTGCACGAGGCTGCGGACCTTGGTGATCTCGTACGGTGAGAGTGCGCGAGGGCCGGAAGCATGTGCCTCCAGCATCGTATCCATGAATTCGCTGTCGATTCTCCTCAGCTCCTGAGCGACTTTCAACAGATGGACCCAATCACCCAGGGGAATGAAGAGCTCATCGAACAAGGTGCCAGGGACTGGTTTGTCGGAACGTGAAATCATAGCCGCCACCCTTGATGGAGACAGCTCAGGCCATCTGAGCCCGAGTGTCTTTGATCTAGCTCAAGGATAATTCTGAGCGAAGCACAGCACCCCCAAGGATGGCCTGTGCTGCGCAACTCTGCGCCCCTACAGAAACGCTCACCAGCGGCCGATAGGGGCTCTCCGCTACCCCACACCGGGCAGACATTCGCGAACGTTCTCAGTCGCTATCGGCACCAAGCAAATGAGCACCTCAAGCAAGAGCTTGGTAGGGCCTTGCGAGCCCGTCGGGTGTTGCTCGGAGGCCGATCTGGCTCAACGCTACGCAGTCTCCGAGCGCGGCGGGCAGCCGCTCAAAGCGGGTGCCGGAGCAGAAACCACCCTCAGCCGGCGAAGCCGGCCCATGTCGTCGGGCAATGTGCTGAGATTGCTGCCGCTCAGGTCCAGCACCTCAAGCGTCTCGGCGAGACCGAATATCTCGCGCGGACACGCTGTGAGCTCCGCATTACTCACACGAGTTCCATGACTTGGATCAAAGCCACTCGGGCGAGAGCCTGAGATGGTGACGTCAGACTTGGGCTATCCGGCATTTCCTCCGGCCGATCCAGGCACAATGCGCGCTTCCACGTCAGAACTGGAATCGAATACCATGATGGCCGAAGCCCCAACCGATCGCAGTACGGCTCTCCCACACGTTCACTGCTCCGAACTGGAGACGTATCGCGCGTTCTTCGTTGCTCGATGCGGGCGCGTGCTCGGGATGGTCCCGCTGAAGGCAGGGACCGAAGAGGAAGCCTGGACGTTGGCGCGCGGACTAGCCGACGAGAACGCAGACGAAATCGTCGAGCTTTGGGCTGGCCTTCGCATCGTGGCACGTTTTGAACACGTCGGCGCAACAGTGGGGACGTTCTAGATCCTGTGTCAGGCGCAGCGGGGTGAGAAGGCAGTTTCGCGTCCGTAGTCATGACTGCCCCCGCGCACTGACCGACTGCCTTAAGCTCGATCATCGAGGGGGGGGCATTCAGGCAGATACTGACTTGATGGAGCAATTGGGCGAGCTGGATACCGGAAAGGGACGTGCCTGTACTCCCGACTCTGTCGAAGGGGAATTGTCGCGGAGCCACTTCCCTGAGCGCCCGCGATGGATCGAGGGGGCCTCCGATACGGCCGGACGGGGCCCCGAACCGGCAAATCCTTCCCGGGTCCAGCTCTGATCCGTCATTAGAAACCGGATGCCGCGTCAGGGAGCGACGGCCGCAAGTCCGTCCTTCGCAGCTTTGCGGAGTTCACGCAGCTTCTCCAGGGTCGCAGCGGCATAGTCCTGCACCGGTTGCGGGCCCGCTCGGGCGACATCTTCGTAGGCGTTGATCTCCTTTTCGAGCGCCTGAGTCTCGACCTCGGCATAGCGTCGGGAGAGTGCCAGATAATCCAGTGGCTCGATGTTCTCGACAATGCTCCGCAGTTCGCGGTCAAGTGTATCGTGCACCTCGACTCCGGACGCCTTGGCGAGCTGGGCAAGCTCTGGCAACTGCGCTTTCCGGAAGTCGCGGACGCGCTCGGCCAGGGCCTTGATGCCAGGTCTGACGTCCTTAGCCGCCGCGATGCCCGAGATGCGCGCCTGGAAGAGCGCCGAGGCGTAGGCCGCCTCGACGAAGCGCCTCCCGGCGTCGGGTGGTTGAGGGAGAGCGGGAGTTATGCCCCAGAAGGCCAAAGCCGCGAGAATCAGCCAGCACCTGGTCATTGCCATCCGGGAACTCCCTGCATGTTGGGCAGCTTGTGGGCGATGCCCTTATGGCAATCGATGCAGGTCTTCTCGCTCGTGAATAGATACTTCTCGTGAGCCGCCGCCGCCCGCGGGTTTTGCTTCGCCACGTCCATCGATTGCGCGCTGTGGCAGTTGCGACATTCCAGCGAGTCGTTGGCCTTCATGCGCGCCCATTCGTGCTCCGCCAAGTGACGGCGCAGATCGAGGAACTTGTCCCGAGTATCGATCGAACCGAAGATGTGGCCCCAGACCTCCTTCGAGGCCTGCATCTTGCGCGCGATCTTGTCGGTCCACTGATGCGGGACATGGCAGTCGGGGCAGGTTGCCCGGACGCCCGATCGATTGGCGTAGTGCACCGTGCCCTTGAGCTCCTCGAAGACGTTCGCCTTCATCTCGTGGCAGGAGGTGCAGAACTTCTCGGTATTGGTGGCCTCCAGGGCCGTGTTGAAGCCGCCCCAGAACAGCACGCCGGCGACGAAGCCGCCCAGCGTCAGAAACGCGAGGGACAGCGTGACCGGCGGACGGGTGGCCGTGCGCACCCACGGGTTCAGCCAGAACCAGGACCAGGCCCTTGCAACCGCCGCCATGTCAGCGTCCCCGCGGCTCGAGCTCGACCAGCGCGTCCATGTCGACGAAGGTGTTGGGAACAAGAGGTTGAACGCCCGTCTGCGGCACGTGGCAGGAAAGGCAGGAGTAGCGCCGCGGCGACACCCCGCCGAGCGTGTTGCCGTCACGGTCCTGGTAATGGGTGACGCTGATCATCGGCGCCTGCGACTGCTCGGTGAATTTCCGGGCATGGCAGGACAGACACTTGTTCGCGTTGAGATCGAGCGCATAACCCTCTATGGCGTGCGGGATCAGGGGGGGCTGGTCCGGGTAGTTGCGCTTGCGCCGGACGTCGTCGGTGACCTGCCGCTGCATCGGCGGGGCCGGCGTCTCCTGGGTGAAGGGGTCGGGCCCGGTCAGGCGAGGAGCCTCCTGCGCGAGCAGCGCGCCCGCGGCAAGGCAGGTCGCACCAGCAAAGGCCGCGAGTGGGACCGGGCGCATCAATCCGCCCCCCGCTCGACCGTGGCGACGCCGATCACCTTGACGGCGCACTTCTTGAAGTCGGTTTGCTTGGAGATTGGGTCCGTCGCATCCAGTGTGGCCTTGTTGATCAGCTGGCTCGCGTCGAAGAACGGCACGAAGACGCGTCCCTCCGGCATCTTGTTGCGCCCGCGGGTCTCGACCCGGGACCGGATCTCGCCCCGCCGCGACACGATGCGCACCTCCTGCCCGCGCCGCAGGCCGCGCCTCTGCGCGTCGTCGGGGTGCATGAACATCACCGCGCCGGTGAAGGCCCGGTAGAGCTCGGGAACCCGCATCGTCATGGAGCCCGAATGCCAATGTTCCAGGACGCGGCCGGTAACCAGCCACAGGTCGTATTCCTGGTCCGGCACCTCGGCAGGCGGCTCGTAGGGCGCGGCCATGACGACGGCCTTTTTGTCCGGGTTCCCGTAGAACTGCCAGCCGCTTCCCTTCTCCACGTAGGGGTCGTGCCCGTCGCGGTAGCGCCAGCGCGTCTCCCTGCCGTCAACGACGGGCCAGCGCAGGCCGCGGACCTCGTGGTAGCGCTCGAACGGCGCGAGGTCGTGGCCATGGCCGCGTCCGAACGAGGCGTATTCCTCGAACAGACCTTTCTGGACATAGAAGCCGAACTGCTTCGACTCGTCATTGTCGTAATCGGCCGCCAACTCATCGAGCCCGAAGCGATCGACCTTGCCGTTTCGCCAGAGCACGTCGAATAGGGATTTGCCTTTGTACTCAGGATGGGCGGCGAGCGTCTCCGGCGCCCAGACTTCATCGGTGATGAAGCGCTTGGAGAACTCCATCAGCTGCCACAGGTCCGAGCGGGCCTCGCCGGGCGCATTGACGAGTTGGTGCCACATGTGGGTACGGCGCTCAGCGTTGCCGTAAGCTCCCTCCTTCTCGACCCACATGGCTGTGGGCAGCACGACGTCGGCAGCCATCGCGGTCACTGTCGGATAGGGGTCAGAGCAGACAACGAAGTTGGCTGGGTTGCGATAGCCCGGATAGGTCTCGTTATTGGTGTTGGGCGCCGTCTGCAGGTTGTTGTTGCACATGATCCAGTAGGCATTGAGTTTGCCATCCTTCAGCATGCGGTCCTGCTGCACGGCGTGGTAGCCGATCTCCCCGCTGAGCACGCCCTCTGGCAGTTTCCAGATCTCCTCCGCGCGCTTGCGGTGCTCGGGATTGTTCACCTGCATGTCGGCGGGCAAACGGTGCGCGAAGGTGCCGACCTCGCGGGCGGTGCCGCATGCCGAGGGTTGGCCCGTGAGGGAGAACGGGCTGTTGCCGGGCTCGGCGATCTTCCCGGTCAGCAGGTGGATGTTGTAGACGAGGTGATTGGCCCAGACGCCGCGCACGTGCTGATTGAAGCCCATCGTCCAGAGCGACATCACCTTGGTCTTTGAGTCAGCGTACATTTTCGCGAGCGTGAGCAGGCGCTCCTTCGAAACCCCGGTGAGGTCGGCCGTCTTGTCGAGCGTGTAGTCCCCCACCATCCGGGCATAGGCATCGAAGTCGGACGGCTTTGAGACCGCCGCTTCGTTGGCGTGGGCGGCGCGCTGTTCCAGCACGTGCTCGGGCCGCAGGCCGTAGCCGATGTCCGTGTTGGCCATCCGGAAGTTCACGTGCCGGTCGACGAAGTCCCGGTTCACCGCGCCGGTCTGGATGATGTGGTTCGCCACGAAGTTGAGGATGGCGAGATCGGTGCCGGGCTTGAAGATCAGGGCTTGGTCTGACAGGTCGGTCGTGCGGTGCTCGTAGGTCGACAAGGTCGCGATCCGAACGTGTGGTGCGCTCAGCCGCCGGTCGATGACCCGCGTCCACAGGATCGGGTGCATCTCCGCCATGTTCGAGCCCCAGAGCACGAAGGCGTCGGCGTGCTCGAAATCATCGTAGCAGCCCATCGGCTCGTCCATGCCGAAGGTGCGGATGAAGCCGACCGCAGCGGACGCCATGCAGTGGCGGGCATTCGGGTCGAGGTTGTTCGAGCGGAAGCCAGCCCGCATGAGCTTGGTCGCGGCGTAGCCCTCGAAAATGGTCCACTGGCCCGAGCCGAACATGCCAACGGCCTTCGGCCCCTTTTCCCGCAGGATGCGCTTCCATTGGCGCGCCATCTCGTCGAAGGCTTGGTCCCAGGAGACAGGCTGCAGCTCCGCGCTCTTGTCGAATTTCCCGTCTCGCACCCGCATCAGCGGTCGGGTGAACCGATCCGCGCCGTACATGATCTTCGAGAGGAAGTAGCCTTTCACGCAGTTGAGGCCGCGATTGACCTCGGCCTGCATGTCGCCGTGGGTTGCCACGACGCGCCCGTCCTTTACCCCGACCATCACGCCGCAGCCGGTGCCGCAGAACCGGCACGGCGCCTTCGACCACCTCAGGGCGATGTCCTCGCCAGCCGCGAGATTCTGCGCCTGGGCCGGCAGGTCGACGCCGGCGACGGCTGCGGCGGCGGCGGCGGCCTGCGCCTTGAGCAGAGTTCGGCGGGACACGTCCATAGTCGTCTCCTGGGGGCGAGTGTGCCGGGCCGGCGCAGCGCCTATTCGAAGCGATGGTAGACAAGGGCCGTCGAGAGGACGCCGGGCAGCTCCCCAATCTCGCCGAGCCGCCGCACGACGTCGTGCTCGGACCGGGTCTCCAGCGTCACGACGATCTTCCCGGCGGAGCTGTCCCCATGCACGTCGAGGCCCGGCATGGCCCGGAGGAATGCCAGCACGCTGGACAGGTGCTCCGGCCGCGCATGGACGACCAGACCCGTGACATGATGCTCGCCAGCTGGAACGCCGGTGGCCGTGCAGCCGGAGAGCAGATCCCGGCGGGACCAGGAAGCCGATCCGCGCGTCATTGCAAACTCCTAAACGGGCCCTGGGGGACCAGTGAACGCGTAGTACATCCAAACGAGGAAGCCCCAGCCGGAGACCACCCCTACCGCGATGATCGGCCAAATCAGGACGGCCAAGACCAAGAATGCCAGCAACTCACGCACGCGCGCTTGTCGCGCAGGCGCGCCCCGCGTCGATGCTCCGGACTGAGCGAGAGGATCTTGCACGAGCCCTCTCAACTCGGCTCGCTGCCGGACGGCGGCACCGCAGGAAAGCGTCGCGGAACGCTTCTCGCGAATAGCGCTTCGTCGCCAGCCGGGATGGCGGCGCGGGGAGGCGTACTGCTCGGCTCGGCTTGCGCGGCCAGCAAGGACGGTGCGCTGCCCATGCGGAAGGCGACGGGCCAGGGATCGAGGGGTAGCCGGCTGCGCGTTCCCATCGTGTCCATCTCCCTGTCAGCACCCGCGTCGAGGCGTGCACCTCATGAGAAATCCTAGCCGAAAGCGTGCGCAACTCTTTGCTCGCGCGCAAACAGGCCGCTCCGCCTCAGGGATTTCGGCAAGGTCCGCGGCTGCGATCCAACCGGATCGACCGAACTATCACGCGAGCGCCCCGCGCCCGTCCCGCCCGCGCAGGTCCTAGCCCCCTCGTGCCGGGGCTGGCCGGGCGTGGTCTGCCGTGACCGCGCTCAGCAGCGGCGCCCGTGTCTGCGGAACGCGTTAAAGTCCAACGAGGCAAGCCGCTCTTTGCGCACGCACAAACTGGTGCTGCGGCGGCGCTCAATTCGACCGGAGACCCGGCCGCCTCAAACCCGTCCTCGCTGCCCTGTCTGCGTTTGAGCGAGATCAATGCGCCTGCGCCCCCGGTGACGCACATGCACGCTGTCTCGTCGGCCTTGCCTTGGGCCTGGACGGGCCAGCAGGCTGCGGCTTGCGAAATCTCCTGCGCTTCCGTCGCGTAGGAGGACGCAGAACCGGCGCGGCGCGGGATGAGAGGAGGGGAACGGCCGATGGATCAGGTGCTGGGATGGACCAAACCAGCCGTGGGGGCGCTGTTCACGGGCCTGGATCGCGAAGCAGCCGACGCCCTGCTGGATGCGGCCTCGTCCCGCCAGATCGCGGGCGGGACGACCCTCTTCCATCAAGGGGATGCACCGAGCCAGCTGTTTCAGGTCAGCAGGGGCTTGGTGAAGCTGTCACGGGTCAATCCAGAGGGCGGGCAGACGACACTCCGGTTCATGGGAGCCGGCGACCTCGTCGGCTGCGTCGCCGTCTTCCAGCAACTCCCCTTTCCTGCGACCGCCACCGCCATCAAGCCCACCAGCGTCCTGTGCTGGGGCGCGGTGCAGATCCTCGACCTGATGCATCGCTATCCCGCGATCTCGGTCAATGCGCTGCGAACCGTCGGGGACCGGGCCCGGGAGATGGTCGGCCGAGTGGCCGACCTGACGGACAAGGGCGTCGAGGCGCGGATCGCCGGTATCCTCCTGCGCCTCGCCAATCAGGTGGGGCGCGCCTGCCCGGAGGGCGTCGAGGTCGCATTTCCCATCACGCGCAAGGACGTCGCGGAGATGACGGGCGTCACCTACTTCACGGTGAGCCGGGTGCTGAGCGGCTGGCGGAAGCAGGGATTCGTGCGGCTCGGGCGAGAGCGGATCATCTTGGTCGAGCAGCAGAGGCTGGCCCAGATCGCAGGCCAAGGCACGGGCCTCATAGGCGGCCCCGGCGCTTGCATGCCCCATGGCATTCGGACGTCAAGGCTAGGACGCCGTTAGCGAGGGGAGCCTGGTGCGAAGTCGCCCGGACTGCCCTGCTGTCCCCTGTCCGCCGCCACGGCCCGTCTGCGGGCGAAACGCCAGCTCAGATGGTCTCGCCGGGCGACGGGTACCGCCGCGCGCCATAACGGCAAAGTTTACTCGCCGGGGCAGGCCCTCACCGGCGGGGGTCATCCGACAGCCTGCCCAGGGGTTGCACCGACGCCGTCCTGCTGGGGCCGGCGCCCGGCCCACCGACGTCTCAGGGCAGGGGACCGATAAGACGCTTGGCGTCCGTCAGGATGTTCTCGCAGGCGCGCTGATTGCCCTCGCGGTCCTCAATAACGGCCTCCTGGATCAGCGTGCGGGCCGCCGAGACATGCTCACGGGTCGGCTTGAGCGAGGGCTCACTCGGCTGCTCCGCGAGGACCCGCGGAAGCGCCTTGATCGAGCCTATCGTCAAGGTGTGGCCGGGCTCAAGACCGGCCACCCGGACGGCGCCGATGCTGTCGAGCCGGCGCTGCAGGGCGCCGATCTGCTGTGCGCAGGGCGTGGCAAAGGCCGATAACGCCGTACAGCCCAGGGCGGCGGAGGAGAGGATGAGCGTCGTGATGCGCATGGTGAGGGTCCCTTGGAAGTCGGGCAGGTAGCGACCGTACCGGGCGCGGCCTTGTGCGCCGCGACAACCACGCTGGCCTTGATTTGCATCAAGGCGGCGTGCCCGACCCGATATCAGAAGAGGGACCGTTGGCCACTTGGACGGAGGCCACGAAAGCGGTCCCTTTCGCACGCAGGGGGTGAACCTGGTCGGTGGTGGTCGTGCTTCCGTAGCGGTTTGATCGAGATCAACGCGCCTCACCCTCCGCTCCGGACAGATTGGGAGCGGATCGGAGCAGCGGGGCAGCTCTTCGCGAGGGCATCTGCTCTGAGCTCCCGCCTCGGGTTAATCGACGGGTAACCGCGAATGTCATGATGGGAAGGCGAGGGGATGCGCTCTACTGTGAACACCGAACTGGAGTGCTTGGCCCTGGTCGGAGGTCGCCGGACCGGGACCAACTACGAGGGCCATTTCCGCACTGCGCTCGACCGCCTGCACGGCGAGCGCCGCTACCGCGTCTTCGCCGATATCGAGCGCATCTCGGGCCGCTTCCCGGCCGCCAACTGGCGCCGGCCGGAC
>NZ_JBAWTG010000134.1:0-12718 GCF_037106235.1 Methylobacterium nigriterrae
CGGCAGCAGCGGTGCGATCTCGGCCCACAGGCCATCAGGAAGGAGCGGTCTCGCCATCTCCTCTCAACGCACCACCGCCGGTTTTGTTAGACGCTCTTAGCCGTTCATCCACTTGGTCGCATATCTTCCGCACAAGGAGACCGACCTACGGGGCCCTCTCCTCAATGAGGACAACCATCCGGCTGCGCGTCACGAATGTGAGGAGGCCAAGGATTGCCGTGCCGATCAGCCAAAGGATGGCGAGTGCAGCCTCGCCCACTGTCGTATGGACGTGTCCTAACGTCCCTGCGACGGCGGACATGCCATGCCCTCCTAGCGTGCAAGCCGTCGTGAGTGCAGACCAGAGCGCCCAGACCATCAGCCCGTTGAAGCCGACCAGTGCTCCCTTGCAGAGCTTGCCAACAAGGCCGCGCTTTCTCGTCTCCACGCGATAGAACCGCGTCACCCCTTCTCTCCTAGCTGCTCAAGGAGGCGGCTAGATGCATCAAGGGCAGGTCGTCGAGCTACTGCGCCGGAGGCATTCCTGCTCTGTGGGAACCGGTCTGGGGCATTAACTTCTTGGCAAGCCTCCGACCCGCTGGAGAGCTGACGGAAGCCGGTGCTGCCGCTCCACCCCCCGCAGTCAGCCAGCGAATTCCGCATCGAGCCGGGCCACGGCGTCACTGGGCACATCGAGCGCCTCGGCCAGCATCTTGAGAAATTGACGCTCCTGCAGGGTGTCCGGATCAATCGCCAGGCGAGAACCCCTGTGCTTCAGGGCGCCAGCACGTGGTCGAAGTAGACCGGGCTTACCCGACGCGAGAACACCCGATCCAGCGGAGCCGTTAACGGCGGCCCTCCAGAGCATGAATGTCACGCATATCAGCTCACGCTTCCCTCCGCTAACTGGCGCCAAAGCCCGGGCCTATATTGCGGCGCAGCATTGGACCAAGCCAAATGCGCAAGTGCGGAGAGGCTAAAGGTGCCTACGACGATTGATACCAGCAGCTTGAGGCTTCGGGCCCATCCTCGAGCTGAAGCATGGTCAGGATGGGCTCTGCTTGATCGGATCGCCGCCGCATTTCGGCGCGGGTCTGAGGTTCGATATGCCGAGCAGCGCAGTTTGATTGAGAGAACTGGCCGAGCCGGAGTAGTTTAAGGCAGAGGCTTGCATACGGCGGCATCTATAAACAGTTTCTTGCACATTATCGAGACAGAGAGACGATAGAGATCTGGATCTGGGCGTTCCTCTGCCAATCACTGGCTCTAGACCATGGGTATATCCTAAAATATCCACTGATCACAGGAAGCCTATTGAGAACCACGGCACCAGCACGACCACGGCAAGGCCGACGAGGAGGGCCACGATGTAGCCTGCGATCGGCCGCATGCCAGCGTCAGGATGAATGCGGCTGATCGCGCAGGCCGCGTAGTAGCCGACCCCGAAGGGAGGCGCGAACAGGCCGATTCCCATGGCGAGAACGACGACCATCGCGTAATGCACCTCGTGCACACCCACCGCACGTGCGATTGGAAACAACAGGGGTCCAAACAGGACGATCGCCGGGATGCCCTCCAGTACCGAGCCGAGCACGATGAATGCGACAGCCGACACTGCCAGGAAGCCCAGAGTACCGCCGGGCAGGCTCTTCATCGCAACCGCGAGAGTCTGCGAGAAGCCGGATTGGGTCAAAGCCCAGGCCATGCCGGTCGCCGCGCCGATGATCAGCAGGATTGCGCCGGACAGAGTCGCCGTCGTCACGAGCATCGGATAAAGGCGGCGCCAGTCGAACTGCCGATAGATCAGCAGGCCAGCAAGCATGGCATAGACGATGCCGATGGTGGAGACCTCGGTAGCAGTAGCAACGCCCTCGACGACGGCCGCCCGAATGATGAAGGGTAGAGCCAGGGCTGGCACCGCGACGATGAAGGATCGCGCAATAACCCGCCCGCCGGGCCGCTGCACATGCCTCAGATCCTCGCCGCGATAGCGCCACCAGACCAGCGCACACAGCGTGACCGCCAAGACGAGGCCCGGCAATAGGCCGCCGGTGAACAGGGCCGTGATCGAGACGCCGGTGACCGAACCGATGGTGATCAGCACAATCGAGGGCGGAATGGTCTCGGTCTGTGCCCCAGTGGCGGAGAGCAGGGCGACGAGATCTCCCTCCTTGGCCCCGCGTGCCTTCATCTCGGGAAACAGCACGGGCGCGACCGCGGCCATGTCTGCGGCTTTGGAGCCGGAGATGCCAGATACGAGGTACATCGCGCCAACCAGCACGTAGTGCAGGCCCCCGCGCACGTGGCCTAACAGGCTCGCAAGGAACCCGACCATGGCACGCGCCATTCCGGTCATCTCGATCAGGAGCCCCAGAAAGACGAACAGAGGCACGGAGAGCAGGATGAGGTGGCTCATGCCCTCGTCCATGCGGCCGACCACGACCATGCCAGGCGCGTGCGTCGTTAGCGTGATATAGGCGTAGGTGGAGAGCCCGAAGGCGAACGCGATCGGAACGCCGGAAAACACCAGGGCGCCCACGCCCAGGAGGAAGAACACCAGCAGGTTCAGATTGCCGAGGCCCATAAACACTGGCTGCAATGAAATCAGTATGGCTGCGACGAACGCGCAAAGGAGAAGCGCCGCGATGCTCGTGCGCCAGTCAGCCTCCTGCGCGAGACGCAGCAAGGCAGAGACGAGCATCAGTCCGAAGCCGACCGGTAGGGCGGCTGCGCGCCACGTGTTGGTGATATCGAGCGCTGGCGAATGGACCCACACTTCCTCGCTCGCAAATTCGTACGCCGGCTCCAGTACTAGGCAGACGAAAACAAACCCAGCCACGAGGGCGAGAGTGTCCATGAAGGCGCGCCAGCGCGGCCCGGTCATGCTGACGAAGGCCGTCATGCGCATGTGCTCGCCGCGCCGGAAGGCGATAGCCGCTCCCAGCATGGCAAGCCACAGGAACAGGATTGAGGCCAGCTCGTCCGACCAGACGAGCGGCTGGTGCAGGACATAGCGACTGATCACGCCGCTTAGGAGCACCGCGATCTCGAGAATGACGAGGATCGCCGCGGGCACCTCGATCAGGCGGCCAAGCCCTCGGTCGAGGGTTCCCAAATGAGCACGGAATCCCTTCAAATGCGGTGCTGTAGTGGGCATGGCGACGTCGATTTGCATGTCAGCCTCCTCACGCAAGTTTTCCGGAGACAGCTTCAAGGTGGGACCAGGCCCCTTCCCCGAACTTCGTCTTCCAATCTTTGTAGAAACTCGTCCGGCTCAGCGCGTCGCGGAACGCTTCCCGGTCGACGTCGATGAACGTCAGCCCCTTCTGGGATAGGGTACTCCGCAGATTCGCGTTCAGCGTGACGATGTCGGCCCGCTCTTCGTCGGCCGAACGGTCAAGTTCACGCGTTACAATGGTGCGTACGTCCTCCGGCAGGCGGAGCCAGGCGCGCTTGTTCCCAAGGATCCAGTATGCGTCCCAGATATGGCCGGTGAGGCTGCAGGATTTCTGCACCTCGTAGAGGCGCGTTGTTGCCGTGATGGCGAGCGGATTCTCCTGCCCCTCCACCACCTTTGTCTGCAGAGCCGAGTAGAGCTCGTTGAAGTTGATCGGCGCCGCACCCGCGTTGAGAGCCCTGAAAAGCGAGGTCTGCATCGGTGCCTGGGGCACGCGGATCTTGAAGCCCTTGAGGTCGTCCGGGGTGCGGATCTCGCGCGTTGAGGAGGTGATATGACGGAAGCCGTTGTCCCAAGTCTTGGAGACGGTAAGGATCGGTGTCAGGCCGATCTGCTCCCGCACATAGGCACCCAGTGGTCCGTCCATGGCCGCCCAGACACTGTCATAGTCCTTGAAGGCGAAACCGATGTTCGGCAGGCTTGCGACCGGCAAGAAAGTCGCCAGGATCGACGAGGAGATATTGAGAAACTCGACGGCGCCGCTCCGGAGCTGCGCCAGCAGGTCGGTGTCGCCGCCGAGCTGGTTAGCCGGGAAGAGTCGAATTTCCAGGCGGCCGCCGGTGGCCTCTCGGATTCGGTCGATTGCCTGCTGAGCCCGCGCGTTGACGGGATGATTCGGATCCTGGCCGGTCGCCAACTTGTAGGTGAACTCGGCTGCCGAGGCGCGCCGGGTGAGGATAGCGCAGAGCGGAACGGCCGCTGCGCCCGTCAGCAGGCTGCGACGGCTGAGAGAAGCGTCTGGCATGTTTCACTCCCTGGTGTTTCAGAGGGTCACCCGATCCTCGCCGTTCTTGGTCTTTAGGATCGGCCTTCAGCTCACCGGTGCGTGACACCGCCCCTCGGCGCTGCCGTAAGCCGGTTCGACTGAGAAGGACTCCGGGGCATTTCGCGCGTCCGGCGTCAGGCGCGCCCGGCAATCGGTCTTGCCGGGCGCCCGGGTATCAAAGCCAGCCGCGAATGCTTCGAGCCATCGCCTGCGTAGAAATACCGTACCGGTCGTGCAGTGTTGGTAGAGCGCCCGCGTCGAGGAACTCGTCCGGCAGTCCGATCTGGCGGAAGCCTTTCGGCGACGTCCCGCTGCGCAGAAGCAGCCCCGCTACCGCCTCACCCAGACCACCGATAACCGAATGGTTTTCGGCAACCACCACGAGGCGTCCACCTCGGCTCGCCTCCCGTAGGATCGTGGCTTCATCGAGAGGCTTGATGGTCGGAACGTGCAGCACTGCGACGTCGACACGGTCCTCCTCAAGGGCCTGAGCCACCTCGAGCGCCCGCATGGTCATCAACCCGGAGGAGATGATCAGCACGTCTCGTCCGTCTCGGATGGTCTTGGCTTTGCCGAATTCGAATTCGTAGCCGTATTCATCGAGGACTAGAGGGACGTTGCCGCGCAGGAGCCGCAGGTACACTGGTCCCTGATGAGCGACCATCGCCGGCACAACCTGTTCGATCTCGTGCGCGTCGCAGGCATCGATGATCGTCAGGTTGGGCATTCCGCGGAAGATCGCGACGTCCTCGGTCGCCTGGTGGCTTGGACCATAGCCCGTGGTCAGACCCGGCAGGGCACAGGCGATCTTGACGTTGAGATTCTCCTCGGCAATCGCGAGGCAGATGAAGTCATAGGCCCTCCGCGCAGCGAACACCGCGTAGGTGGTCGCAAAGGGAACGAAGCCCTCCCGCGCGAAGCCGGCGGCTGCCATCATCAGGAGCTGCTCAGCCATCCCCATCTGGTAAAACCGGTCAGGATGAGCCTGTGCAAAGATATGCAAATCGGTGTACTTGCCCAGGTCTGCCGAGAGACCGACAATGTCGGGTCGAGTCTGGGCGAGATTGGCGAGTGCATGGCCGAACGGCGCTGACTTAGTGCGCTGGCCTGGTGCGGCCAGCGAGGCGATCATCGCCGAGGTCTTCAGGCCACCGCCTGCACCTTCCTGCCGGATCGGCCTCTCGTATTTCGAGCGCTTCATTGCTTCCTCCCTTCGTCCAAGACCTTCAGAGCCTCGCGCCACTCAGCTGCCTCGACGCGTAGGAAGTGATTGCGCTCGCGCGCCTCCAGGAATGGCACGCCCTTGGCCATCTTCGTGTCGCAGATCACGATGCGGGGGCACTGGCCCTCGTGGGCGCGGGCCGCATCGAAAGCGGCGACGAGGGCATCGATGTCGTTGCCGTCAACGCGCTGGACAAACCAGCCGAACGCCTCGAATTTTGGCGCGAGCGGCTCGAAGTTCAGGACGGCGCGTGAAGGACCATCCGCCTGCATGCCGTTTACGTCGACGATGCCGATGAGGTTGTCGAGGTTGAAGGCCGAGGCCGACATCGCCGCTTCCCAGGTCGAGCCCTCGTCGAGTTCTCCGTCGGAGAACAGATTGTAGACGAAGGACTTCGAGCCCTTGCGCTTGAGGCCGAGGGCCATACCAACCGCGATGCCAAGGCCGTGGCCAAGCGAGCCGCCGGTAATCTCCATACCCGGCGTGTAGGCTGCCATGGCAGACATGGGCAGCCGGCTATCATCGCCACCGTAGCTCGTCAGCTCGTCTTCCGGGATAATCCCGGCTTCAATGAGCGCCGCGTAGAGAGCGATGGCGTAGTGGCCGATCGAGAGCAGGAAGCGGTCGCGCTCTTCCCATTCCGGATCTTCAGGCCGGTAGGTCATGGCGTGGAAGTAACTGACCGCCAGTACATCGGAGATGCCGAGCGCCTGCGCGATGTAGCCCTGGCCCTGAACTTCTCCCATTAACAGTGCGTGGCGTCGAATATTGTAGGCGCGGTCCGCCAGGGAAACGTTTGACCGCTCCCGTGGACGCGATTCTTGATGGATCTGCATGGTGTCTTCCTCCTCGTGAGCGCTGTCCAATCAATGGATCAGCATGCCGCCGTTGACGTCGATCACCGCGCCTGTGATGTAAGCTGACAGGTCACTGGCGAGGAACAGGCAAGCATTAGCCACGTCGTCGGCGACGCCGAGACGTCCGAGCGGGATGCCCTTCGTGATCTCGGCACGAAGATCGTCGGTCAGCTTGCCGCCCGTAATATCGGTCTGGATGAGACCGGGCGTGACCGAATTGACGCGGATGCCGTCGGCTCCGAGTTCTCGGGCCATCGCCTTCGCTAGACCGAGAACGCCTGCCTTTGCGGCGCTGTAGTGCGGGCCGCCGAAGATGCCGCCGCCGCGCTGGGCCGAGACAGACGACATGCACACAATCGATCCGGAGCGCTGCGTGCGCATGGCCGGGACCACGGCCTGGCTCATGTAAAGGCTGCCGCGCAGGTTCACATCGGTGACGGCCTCGTAATTCGCCGCCTCGATCTCCATGAACTTCAGGGGTTGTGTGATGCCGGCATTATTCACCAGCACGTCGATACGGCCACATTGCCCGACCACTTCCTTGGCGGCACCCTGACAGGCCGCCTTGTCGGTAACGTTGCAGGCGAGGCCGAGGTGACTGACACCGAGGTCGCGGGCAGCATTCTCCGCTTGGCCGGCATCGAGATCGAGGATGACCACGCGACCGCCCTGTTCAGCGAACAAGCGGGCCGTCGCCTTGCCGATACCACGCGCGGATGCTGCGCCGGTGATCACACAGACTTTGTCTTTCAGAAGCATGGCTGTCTCCCTGCGGCCGGAGGCGTATTGCCGTTCCGGGGTTCCGCTCGATTCGAGATGGGAGATCTGACCGAAATGCCGGGCTTGCAGCGCAGCCTCGACATGATGCCCATTCAACCTGCCGCGTTATGGCTCGATGGCCAAGCGGGGGTTAGGCCGTTTCCTCTCATCTCGTTGCAGGAGAAAGTGCCGAAGTCGGAGTCAACCGGCAAACGCGTACTTTTCAGACATGAGTGAATCTCATTCATCTTCTGCCACGCGCCGCGGTTCGCTTTCGACGGTCCTAAGCGACCTCCTCCGGCAGATCTGCGCCTAGTTCCGCTGCGAGCCACCGCGCGAAGACGCGCAGCGGTCCCCGGCGCCGGGTCGCTGCCGGAAAGACAAGATGGTGCCCATTGTACTGAACGTTCGTGGCGCGGTCCGCTAGCGGGGCGACAAGGCGGCCACTCGCCAACTCGCGTTCGGCCAGGAACGTAGACTCTAGCGCGATGCCGAGGCCGTCCACTGCCGCTGTAATGGCCAGGAAGCTGCGGTCAAACCGGAGCCCAGCCGACGGAGGCGCACGGATGCCGTTGCGCTCGAACCAGAGTGGCCATCGCACAAGCTTGTTATCGCTCTGGATCAGCACATGGTCGAAAAGGTCTGCCGGCTCGCTGATGCGTGCGGCTCGCTCCGGGTCGCACAATGGCGTCACGGTCTCTTGGCCTAGCGGCATGATGACAAGGCCCTCTCCGCGGGGGGGGCCGTAGACAATGTCGGCGTCAAACTCGTCGGTAATGAAGCGTGCGTAGTCCATGCCGGCAGCAAGCCTCACCTCAAAACCCGGATGCTCGGCGAGGAACCGAGCAAGCCGTGGTGTCAGCCACTGCGCGGCAAAGCTCGGCGCGCAGTGCAGCCGCAGAAGCTGAGGAGCGCGGGTCGCGACGAGGTCGAACCCGCGGTTAATCTCCTCGAAGCCTCGGCTGACATGATCGAGCAGCGCCTCACCTGCGGCCGTGAGGTCTAAGCTGTGGCCGTCTCGCTCGAACAATGCTGTCCCCAGAGCCTGTTCCAGCTTACGCACGGCGTGACTCACAGCACTGGGCGTCAAGTTCAGTTCGCTCGCGGCCGCCTTGAACGAGCGTCGCCGAGCTGCGGCCTCGAATGTGCGGACGGCGGAGAGAGGAACGGGCGGGCGCATTGCCAGTACGATGGGCCGGGCCCCTGGCACCTGACAACAGCCTAAAGATGATGTCCGATCGCGAACATGCCCGAGGACCGCTATCCGGCCAGGTGGCGACCTTCCCAGCCTCCTCCCGGAGTGTCGGGACAGGGTTACTCTGAGGCATTCACCGAACCGCGCAGAACGTCCGCTAACCCACAGCTTGAGCCCCGAAGCGGACGGGCCGCTTGCGGCCAACACCGGCCGAACTACGACGTCCGCATCGGCCAGCGGCTCGCTCGAAAGCCGCCGTTCCACTTCCGGCCGAGGCTGTGTGAAAACGCGAGCGGGCTCCGTAACTGTAGAACAATTTTCTACGCGGCGGACATTCTGGCCCGCCAAACGGCCGTTCTGATGCCGGTAGAATGCCCATTCCGGCACTGCTCAGGGAGCTTGAGGGAAGATCCTTCTACGGGCTCCGCGTTTTCACACAGTCTCGGCCATCTCCGGCCGGTCGTTTCGCGCAGTCCGAAGACGTACAGCTGCCCGCCAACAGTTCCTGAAAGCTGCCAAACGCTCCCCCTGTACCGGCAAAATGACGGTCGAAGCGTGCGGCTTGCCCTACGGATAAGCTGCAAACTCGGCGATATTCGCGAGATCCCCCGAAAACCAGAGACGTCCCGGCCAACCGGGACAACCCGAAGACGCCGGTGCCGCCGACAGGCCGGACACCAACACCCTCCAACACGAACACGACAACCGTCGCCGGGCCCCACCGCCGGGAGTCACGGAACGCCGAACAGGGGTGAACATCTCGCCACGCCCATGAAGCTTGCCCCGCCAGACCGCCGCCTGCGGTCGCCCGGGAGCCGAGCTGACCTCCATGTCCGCCGACCTTCATCAGCGCGTTGCCGCCGCCATCCTGCAGCAGCTCGAAACCGCCGACCCGAGCACCTGGTCGCCACCCTGGCACGGCGCCGATCCGCTGCCCCGCAACGCACTCACGGGCAAGCGCTACCGCGGCCTCAACATCCTCGCGCTCTGGGCCGCCGCACAGGCCCGAGGCTACGCCGACCCGCGCTGGGCCACCTACCGGCAGTGGGCCGCCCTCGGGGCGCAGGTCCGCAGGGGCGAGCGAGGCACTTCCGTCATCTTCTACAAGGACCTGCCCACCAGCCCAGCTCTGGCCAAAGGCATACCGGGCACCGACGACGCCTCACCCCGCTTCGTCGCCCGCGCCGCCCACGTCTTCAACGCCGCCCAGGTCGACGGTGCGCAGGACTTGGCCCTACCTCCCCCGAGCGAGACGGTCGACCCTCCCATCGTCTTCACCGCCTTCGTCAGGGCCACCGGCGCCATCATTCGGGAGAACGGCACCCGCGCCTGCTACGTCCCGAAGATCGACACCATCCTGCTGCCCCCTCGCAGCGCCTTCCACTCCCCCGAAGGCTACGCCGCGACCTTCGCCCATGAACTCGTGCACTGGACCGGCGCCCGCCACCGCCTCGCCCGCGACCTCACGGGCCGCTTCGGTAGCCAGGCTTATGCCGCCGAGGAGCTCGTGGCGGAACTCGGCGCCGCCTTCGTCCTAGCTGACCTTGGCGTTGCCCGCGCGCCGCACCCGGATCACGCCGCCTACTGCGCCGCTTGGGCTTCGCTCCTGCGCTCGGAGCCGCGGGCCCTCGCGACGACTGCAAGCGAGGCCAGCCGCGCCGTCGACTACCTTGCTGCTCTACAGGTAGGCCGCACGACCAGAGACGCCCTCTCTCGCGATACCGATCCCCTGGACCAGAGCACCGACAGCGCCGGCCGCTTCATCCAAGCCGCGGCATGAATCCGTGTCTTCTCTCGATGACGCCGTTCCACCGCGCGAAGCGCGTCAGGCTTTGAGACGGGCGCGCACCCAATTAATAACGCCACCTTCCAAGAGCACCTCGACCTGCCGCGGGGACAGATCATGGCGCAACCGGATCCGGTCCGTGCCGCCGCGGAGGTTCGCAATGATCTCGGGGCCTTGCGCCAATGCACCGGCCACGTCCGCGATTTCGATCACGTCGCCAAGCTCCAGGCGATCGTAATCGGACGGATCGACGAAGGTCAGCGGCAGGACACCGAAGTTGATGAGGTTCTGCCAGTGGATGCGGGCGAAGCTCTTCGCGAACACGGTCTTCAGGCCGAGGTAGCGTGGTGCCAACGCCGCGTTCTCCCGGCTCGAGCCCTGGCCGTAGTTGAAGCCACCGACGATGGCGTGGCCAGTCCGCTCCTTGCCGCCCTGCCTAGCGCGCTTCGGGTACGTGTCGTCGATCGGCTCGAAGGTGAACTCCGAGGTTTTGGGGATGTTTGACCAGTAGGGCATCACCCGGGCACCAGCCGGCATGATGTCGTCGGTCGAGATGTCGTCGCCGGTCTTAAGCAGCACCGGCACTCGGATAGAGGCCCCGAGCCGGCCGAGTTCGGGCAGTGTCGTGATGTTTTCCGATTTCTCTAGCGGCACGGTTCGCGCTTCGGCCTCGGGCAGCGGCGCGACGAGCATCGTAGGGTTGCCGGACGCCATCCGTGGGGGTGCGACCTGGGGATAGGGTATGTCCAGGCTGCGCGGATCGGTGATGACGCCGGTGAGCGCCGAGGCTGCAGCGGTCTCCGGACTGCACAGGTACACGCTATCTTCGCGGGTGCCGGAACGGCCAGGAAAGTTGCGCGGCACGGTGCGTAGCGAGTTACGGCCGGACGCCGGTGCCTGCCCCATGCCAATGCAGCCGTTGCAGCCGGCTTGGTGCACACGTGCGCCGGCATGGATCAACTCGGAGAGCTGACCATCCCGGATCAGGGTCTCTAGTACGACCCGCGTCGATGGATTGATGTCGAAGGACACCCGGTCATGGGTCTGCCGGCCTTTCACGATTTCCGCGGCCACCGCGAAATCGCGGAAACCTGGGTTGGCTGAGGAGCCGATATAGGCTTGGTAAATCTCAGTGCCCGCCACCTCCGACACCGGTACGACGTTGCCTGGGCTCGACGGCTTGGCAATCATCGGTACCAGGGTCGAGAGATCGATTTCTTCGTAGTCGTCGTATGTGGCGCCTTCGTCCGCAGCGAGTGGCACCCAGTCCTCAGCCCGGCCGACGCCTTCGAGGAACGCCTTCGTGGCTGCGTCCGAAGGAAACACGCTCGTCGTCGCGCCCATCTCGGCGCCCATATTAGCGATGACGTGCCGGTCCATCGCGGTGAGGCCATCGAGACCAGGGCCATGATACTCGATGATCCGCCCGTAGGCCCCTTCGACTCCGTGGCGAGCCAGCATTGTCAGGATGACGTCCTTAGCACTCACCCAGTCGGGCAGCCGGCCCGTCAGCCTTACGCCCCAGACCCGCGGCATACGCAGGTTCAGAGGCTGCCCAGCCATGGCAAGAGCTACCTCAACGCCTCCAGCGCCGAAGGCAAGCATCCCGAGCGACCCGGCGGCAGGGGTGTGGCTGTCGGAGCCGACGAGCGTCTGGCCCGGCTTGCCGAAGCTCTGCATGTGCACGGGATGGCTGATGCCGTTGCCGGGACGCGAGTACCACACGCCAAAGCGGCGGCAGGCCGAGCGTAAGAACATGTGCTCGTCGGCGTTGAGGTGATCGTTCTGGACGAGATTGTGGTCGATGTATTGAGCGGCGAGGCCAACCTTGACCCGCTCGACGCCCATCGCCTCAAGCTCCAGCATCACGAGGCCGCCGAGCACGTCCTGTAGTAGGGTCTGGTCGATCGTCAGCGCGATGTCGTCGCCCGGCGTGAGGTTTCCCTCGGCGAGGTGAGATCGGACGAGTTTTTGCGTGAGGTTCAGGGCCACTTCGGTCTCCCGGTCTACGTTCGGGTGAAAAGAGCCCATCCGCAGCGCGCCGCGAATGGGGGCCGCCGTCGGGCCGGACTTCGCGGAGACGGCAGTGCGACGCGTGCTCCGGATCACGCGTCGCGGTCGCTGCGACGCAGGCTTTCGGGCGTCGCGAACATCAGGAGCCCGGCCGCGACGAGGCAGAGCGCGCCAATCACGTAGATCGCCAATGTCGTGGAACCAGTCAGATCCTTGACCCAGCCGACCGCCACGGGGCTGACGATGCCACCGAACTGACCCAGCGTGTTGATGAGCGCGATTCCACCGGCCGCACCAACGCCGGTCGCGAGCTTGGCCGGCAGGGTCCAGAAGGTCGGGATTGAGGCGACGATCCCTGCGCCGACGAGCGCCAGCGCAATCATCAGCGGCACGATCTGCTGGTCGAACAGGCCGGCGGCGAAGAAGCCAATGGCTGCAGCGACCGCGAGCCCCGCCACGAATTTTGGTCGCTCGCCCGAGGCGTCGGACAGGCGCCCGATCACGATCATGCTGATAGCGCCGCAGATGTAGGGGATCGCGGTGAGGAAGCCGACCGAGGCCGCGGTCCCTCCACTCGCGGTCTTAATCAGGTCCGGCCCCCAGAAGTTCAGGCCGTACGAGCCGACCTGGAGGAGGAAGTAGACGAAGCCGATCAGCAGAAAGCCCGGCTGCTTGATCGCCCCC
>NZ_JBAWTG010000135.1:0-12702 GCF_037106235.1 Methylobacterium nigriterrae
AGCTTTCTCCATTCTGCGTCGTCCAGCATCACTCCTCCCAGTCAGGAGGAGCAAAACGCCCGCACACGGAACACGTTCAAGGCCGAACAGGCCGTAGTGAAACGGAGCACCAACCACCGTGTTGCTTTGAGGTGAGGAAAAGCCCGTGGCCGGAGGGACACGGCCGAAGGCCGGATTGCTTTTGCGAGGCTGGAAATCCGCTCTGCCGGAGAAACGTCGTCCAGCCGAGAGGCGAGGTCGGCGTAGAGGCCTTTGGATTCACACGTCACCGCCTGCCCCGCTCGCCGTCACCGTGTCGGAAGACTCCCGACGAGCAGCCGCGCCGCCTCGTCGTGGTGAGCAGGGGCGCGTCACCGTTCTGAGCACGCAAGCCAGCAGCGAACTTACTTAGACAGGGATGGGGAACGGCGGGGAACACCATGGGGAACATGGGGAACACGCCAACTGCCCGAGCCGACCGGAACACCATCGCAATCAGGGAGTTAGGTGGAGCGGGCGATCGGGATCGAACCGACGACATTCAGCTTGGGAAGCTGACGTTCTACCACTGAACTACGCCCGCATCCGGGCCGGCGATGCCGGCCCTCGCCGCGGCCTCCGCGGCGGCACGGGCGGACCATACCAGAGCCGATCGCATTGTCCACGGCCTCGATTTCCGGGATGGCCGCGGGCTCAGGCTCAGGCGCCGGGCCGACGTTCACAACGCGGCGGCTTTCCAGTACTGCTCGCGCGCCCGTGCCGCCTCGCCGGAAGGCGGATCGATGAATGGCCGCTGGAGAGAGATGGACACCACCCACGCCCCCGACGGCCCCGTCGTCCCGTCGCCCGAAGCCGGTGCGCGGTCGGCCCGTCTCGTCCTCGCCTCCGCCTCGCCGCGCCGTCTCGCCCTGCTGCAGCAGGTCGGCATCGAGCCGGACGCGCTCCTGCCCGCCGACGTGGACGAGACGCCGAGAAAGGCCGAGTCGCCGCGCGAGCTCGCCCGCCGGCTCGCGCGGGCCAAGCTCGCGGCGGCCCAGGACGCGGCGCGCCAGCGCGATGATCTGCGCCACGCCTGGGTGCTGGCCGCCGACACCGTGGTGGCGGTCGGCCGTCGCATCCTGCCGAAGGCCGAGATTCCCGACGAGGCGGCCGACTGCCTGCGCCTGCTGTCGGGGCGCCAGCACCGCGTCTACACCGCAGTGTGCCTGCTCTCACCGAAGGATGGCCGGCGCGAGCGCATCGTCGAGAGCCGGGTCCGTTTCAAGCGCCTGTCGGGGCGCGAGATCCAGAGCTACATGGCCTCCGGCGAGTGGCGCGGCAAGGCGGGCGGCTACGCCATCCAGGGGCTCGCGGGCGCCTTCGTGGTGAAGCTCGTGGGCTCGCACAGCGCCGTCGTCGGCCTGCCGCTCTACGAGACGCTCAACCTGCTCGACGGCGAGGGCTTCCCGGTGCGGGAGAGCTGGGGAGCCATGGCGTGAGCACGGCGCCGAAGAAGCCGGCCCCCTGCCCCATCTGCGGGCGACCGGCCGAGGCCGCGTTCAAGCCCTTCTGCTCGGCGCGCTGCGCCGACGTCGATCTCGGGCGCTGGCTCAGCGACCGCTACGTGATTCCGGCCGAGGACGAGGACCAGATCGATCCGCCCCCGGAACGCGCGGAATAGGGCGGCGTCGACTTTCGAAAAAAAGCGCCTGCCAGCCGGCGCGACGAGGCTGGACAGGGCTGCGCGCACTCACTATACCCCCGCTCCAGCCGACGCCGCCCAGCGGCCCGGCGGTCGCCCAGGTAGCTCAGTTGGTAGAGCATGCGACTGAAAATCGCAGTGTCGGTGGTTCGATTCCGCCCCTGGGCACCACACTCCTCTTGCAAGAGGTTGGTAGACCTTGCATTTTTCGAGCAGGCAGCACTTCTGCCCTAAGCCTTACCCTAAGTCCGGCTCTTCCTAAGAAACAGCGATGCAGCCCTGGCCCATTGGGGCTTCGTCACATCCTTCTGTGAACTTGAGCAACTCTGGGTTGAACGAACTACCCACGGCGTCTGTCGGCAAGCACGATGGCCATGAGGTGAGCGCGACCTTCTGTCCCATCTAGAGAGGCGACGTGCAAAACCCTTCTGCGATCCGCGGGAACTCGGCAGTTTGGGACATGATATGCCCGGCGCCAGGGCTCAAGCTCTAGAGTAAGAGCGGTCCGTGCAGCCGGTCGTACCAGATCGGCAACCGGAGCTATCGAGAGGAGCTGCCATCTGGGCTGCTCCCCAGTATCGCGCGACGCCGAGTTCGCCAGCGAATCGCAGGCGATGATCCGCTCCTTATTCGACCTGGCTCAGCCGTTGGCCTGCATTCGACTGAAGACCGCTCCAGGCTCGCAGCGGCTGCACGCCGCCTTTGTGAGGCAACGGTTGCGTCGATGCTGCCGGAGGCCCTCCACGTCTAGGCGGCGCTCGCGGCGATGATCGTCAAGGCAGACGAACTCGAGATCCGCGGCATCGCGCAGCTCCCGCGGATGTTCTGGTTTCGGATGCTTCTTTGCAAATCGCCTTCAAGTGGGGTGCGCCCCTCAGAGTGGACGGATCTCCGGGGCATGTTTGACCCGCTGCCCCGAGCTTCCGGAAAATGGATGCCATGGCTCGGCATCGGTCTCGCAGCGTGTCCTTGAAGCGGCAGGTTGTGCAGGCGCCCCTCTCGGGAGAGAGGCCGCGCGGGCTTGCTCTGCGCCACGACCTCTCGCGCAACCTGATCCGAACTTGGATCGCCGGGCATGAGCCGGGCGTCCTAGACAAGGACGTGCAGACCGTTGACCGCCTGCGGGAGTGCAAGGCACGCATCGCCGCATTGCAGCGCTTGGACGGACGACAGGCGCTCGAGATCGAATTCCTCAAAGGGGGCTGCGGCGCACCGCCGCCAGGAAGCGTGACGACGTCCGTCGTTGCCGGCCCGCCGATCTCTCGGTCAGCCGAGGAAGCGCCCTGATGGGCCTGCCCCGCTCCATGTCCCTCAGACCAGCCGACAGTTGCTGCCGACGCGATAGTCCTGCTCGCTCGATTGTGCGTTCTGCGCGACGCCGCATGGTTGCGGCGCCGCATTTTATCCCCGCCGGTCCACCGCAGCGGTCTCAACTCACGACGTAATCCATTCAGTTTTCACTGTGGATCTAGGATCGCTGGGTGCAGCCGCGAGTGCATCATATCCTCCAGCTCGGGTTCAAAGAGTCAACATCTTTCGCAAATACATTGCGCAGGTGAGTACGTTAAGCGAGGCCGAGATATTTAAGAGCTTTGTAGCATGTGGAGCGACTTACACATTTTTTAATCCCATGTCTGTTCTCAATATAGTCGTTTATTTCTCCAACCCCGCAATCCTTTTTCAGTTGTCCGCCGTTGCTCTGGATGTAGTGAATCGCCTCGACAGCGAATTGAAATTTCCAATCGCGTGCCTGTCTAATTCTGGTAGAACCTTGAGGACAATTCGGAAGCGTTCGGGGCGCCGTATTGCGCCCCGCGTTGAAGGTATCGCAGCCGCCGGTGGGCACGTCAGGCCGCGCCACTTGCCGCGGAGGATTCGGATCTTCAGTTCCCTGCTGGAGGCGATCGCTGACAGCAGGCGCGACGTCGAGCGGGAGGGCAACAGTAATGCCGCGCCTTGGCCGCCGCCTCGTCATTACGTTGGGGCAGAGGGTAGATTCCATATCGTCACGACGAAGGATGGATTCGGCTCGCCGAATGGCCTCGTGCAGTGGGCTCGTACGCACAAATCCGAGGTTAAACATCTATGGTTCGATCTTTCATGCTACGCACCACGCTGTCGGTGCGAGTTTGTGTGCCTGCGCGCCGAGTGAATAAGTGGTAGTGGCGAAAGAGTCAGTCAAGAGGACGCCGAGATACTGATGGCGTCCTCACTGCATGCCGATAGCCTACCGAGAAGTCAGATATTATTCTCAGGAAAGACAGGAATTACGTCATTCAAGCCAGGAATTAGCTTGCGATTATGCAAGCGTCTGCAAAATCGAAGAATTTTTACGGCTAAAATGTGTCGCGGCGGTATTGCGGCTAGCGATATGACCAGTTCGAGCCCGGTACTGGAGGAGCGGCTGCACACCCCTACGCGGCCGTGTGGGGCGTCGACGGTGCGACAATTTATGCCAACCTTCCGTGGTTAGCGCTGACAGGCTCAGGCACGCGAATCGAAGGACGTGATCATCCCGGGCTCGTCGACGCGGCAGCTCCAGGCCCGACGGCACCGCTACGCGGTGCCCTTGTTAGGGATGAAGATCCGCCTCCAAGCCAATTCTCCCGGATGAACCGCCGGACGCTCTCGACCGAGGTGAGTTCGGGCGCACAGGGCTGGCAGCGGCAGCAGGAAGATGTTGTCGCGCACGACGAGGTCATGGGTGCTGTGGCAGCTCGTGCCGTCAAGCATCAATATGGTATGGTGCGCTCCGCCTCGCTCGTCTTCCAGGGCAGTTTGTGCGGCCGCGCCGAGTGGTCCTGGCAGTCGGCGGATCGTAACCGCTGTTCTCAGGCCACGGTCTTTAGGGCCGGCATTGCCGAGTTGGACCCGTTGCAGCAGGTCGTCGAGCTGGCGCTGGGGATGCCCCTCGACGATGCGGGTGACGACGTCGGCGAGGTAGGCCTGCGGCTCGACGCCGACGAGCTTGCAGGTCTCGACCAGCGAGGCGATCACCGCCCGATGCTGGCCGCCGCCGTCCGAGCCGGCAAAGAGGGCGTTCTTCCGATTCAAAGCCAGGGACCGGATCGCGCGCTCGACCACGCTGGAGTCGATCTCGATCCGTCCGTCGCCGAGGAAGAGGCTCAAGCTCGCCCAGCGCGATAGGCGTAGCGGATCGCCTCCCAATTTGCTCTTGCGGCTGACGAGGCCGAGCTTCTCGCGCAGCCATGGCTCCAGGGCCTCAATCAACGGCCGGCTGCGCTCCTAACGTGCGGCCTGCCGGTCCTCGGCCGGGCGACCGCGGATCTCGGCCTCGATCCGGTAGAGCGCCGCGATGCGCGTCAATGCCTGGGTGGCGATCGGCGAGGGCGACGGCGAGGTCATAAAGGCGCGACGGACAGCGGTGACACATTTGACGTTGCAGGCCTCTACCACCGTACGGGGTGATTAAGGGAGCAGTAAAGACAAAGTTAAATGATTTCGAACGAAGCAGCCTGTCGTGCTCCCTGACTGAATCGGCTAGAGAATCCGTGCTGACAACACAGACGGAGCACGTACTTGCGGAAAGCAGAGAACGAAACGCTCGAACTTATGAGTGCCGCGGAGGTCGCAAAAGTATTATCGATATCCAAGAGCGCGCTGTGGGCGGCGGCTAAAGAAAATAAAGTACCGCCCCCTCTCAAAATTGGACCGCGAACGACTAGGTGGTGTGCGCAAAGCATTCGCACGTTCATCGAAGAAGCGCAGAATGAGGCCGAACTGCGGGCGAACTACAGTAGACTTCTGCCTCATCGCAGGCCTGATTGCAACCGTGCTTACGCAGGAGAGAATCCTGCAAGAGAAAAGGCGTAATAGAGCGGTCATTTGCTGCGTACAAGAGGCGCAAGCGGATGGATTTCGACGAAATCTACGTAACGTCAGCCTAAAGCCTGACTGCGCCAATAGCCGCCGCTTGAAAATACGCGCTGTATTATAGCTCTAAACAACAAGCACCGCTTAAGCGCGGATGTTCCAGCGCGCCGGGTTGGCATCTGTGCGGCTTAAGAATCGCCAGTGCACGCAAATGGGACGCTCGATAGAGGCGAAAACAATGAAACTTTTAGATAACTCGAAACTAGCCGCTGCAGTAACGGCCGCCGTCGCGGCCGAGCAAAAATCAAGAGGATACCCATCGGAAACTCTTCAACTTCAAAGAGCCGAGATACGCAAGCAGCTTTCTCCAGAAGCCGTCGACGCGATCTTGGATTGCTCTCCCATGGAGCTACTCCACATCGCTGGCGTGTCCTACGACACCCCGGAGGCCAGAGAGCTGCGGTTTGCAGCTGAAATGCTCGGCGGACGCACAGCGCTGTGCCAAGCCTTCCGCCACGCCGACGATGCGGTTCTCAGCCCAGAGTCGGCCAAAATGAGTGAAGAAGTCAGAACACTCGCGCTTAGAATTGAGTGCTCGCACAAGACCGCGCTTTATATGTACTGCGTGATGGATCGGCTCGCTCGGCTCGAGAGTAGGGTCTATAATCAAGATGCTCAAGAGGAGGAAGCAACATAGACGGCTATATCGCGCCGGCGGTCACCCTGTCCGCGATGTGCTACGTCATCAGATTTCACGCGGCTCGTGAGCTCAGCCTGCGTATGCTGAAACTGGTGCCACGCTCGGGACTGGAAGGCTCGCGCCTTCCGGTTCTGCGTCTCCGAAGCAATTCAACTGGTGCCGACGCGGCAACTTCGAATCCTCCAAAGGCATCAAGCTGTCTGGACGAGGCGGCGGAGCAAACAGCTTGCAGCTAAAGTCGGCTGGGAGACACAGGCATCGACGTGACCGCGCTCTGTTTCCCACCCGGCCTCCGCCGCGCTCGTGTCCCTGGCGATGGTCTCCATGCAATCAACGCCGCCGCTAAAGACTGCACAATCAGCCCCGCTCCTATCCGGCGACAACTCGGCAGGCTCGGCGCACGGCGTCGGGTGGGAGGCTCAATTCATGAAAAAGGAAAGATTATGAGGCACAATGACGACAATTCTCACGCGTACACTGCCTCCGGGCAACATCCAGATTATGAAGACGGCACCGAAACGCCAAATCCGAGGAAGTGGAGCATTAAACCTGAACAGGCAGTCGAGTACCTCAGCAAGCGGTTCGGCATAAATTTGACCACAGGGATCCTGGCTGCGTTTGCGAGAGCCGGCGGCGGGCCGCCGTATATTATTCGTAAAGGAAAGCCCTACTACTCAAGGAGCTTCTTGAGAAGCTGGGCTAGATTAACTATAACATTTCCAGACGGCGAAGAGTATCTCTGACCCGGCGGCCCGGCATTCGCCATAAGCCGAAGGCCACAGCAACGGCGCTTCCGATGGTGCCGAACTTGCCAGATTTTTAGGGCAGCGTGGCCGCTCTTACGATCCTGCAGGCTGTCAATCACCTGCAGAGAGGCTCACCTCGGGCGGATGCCTGTGGCCGCCCGAGGTACCCTACCGTTCGGCTGTTTCAGCGAATAGTCGAAAAAGGTGGAGTAGTAAATTTAGCCGTTAGAGGCCGCTCGTTCGTAGAAGAGAACGGCATGTCGGAGACGACATCCACGTTCTGATTGAGAAGAGCGCGTAATCTTCTCGCACCGGAGGCCCGCCATCCGACTGGGCAGCATGTTCCGGTCTGTCGCGCAGGAGAGTCACTGGTGGTCGGCTGAGTCGAGAAAGGTGGTCCCCCACATCCGGAGCGTTCCAGGGCGCTATGTCTGAACGGCCCGCAGAGATGTAGGCATGGCGGCGGCGAATTGCGTCGTTCTAGCGCGAGACGGAATGCCGCCAGTGCCGGCGTGGCAAACCACCTACGAAGTACTTGTACGTCGTTTTACCGGCGTCGAGTTTGTTGTACCCCACTTCACCATAATGCGCGCCAGCTTTCTGCTATAACTTAGTACAGCTTAGATCAAGAAGTCTTGCGGCCTGAATGGTCAATCTATGAGCGAGTATTCGCTCGTCCAACTTTCCGCTGAATTCGAAATCCATGAGTACATACTTCTATGTGAGCGCCCTGGCCGGTGCAGGAAAGACCCATGCCGGCGCTCGGCAGGCTCATTCAGGTGCCGCAGCTGGGCAGGCCGTGATCTTCATTCTGCCGACCCTTGACCTCATCAATGAGGTCGCGCTGGATCTGCGCAGCCTCACTCCGGCGGTGGCCGTCGATATCATCCATAGCGGGGTGTCGGATTCGGTTGTCCGAGACGTTCTGGCAGCTCTGCACCAAGGGCCGCAGAATGGCCGTATCCTTATCGTCACGTGGTCTGCCCTTGTAAGGCTGCCGTTCTTCCCGAACAAGCAGGCATGGACCGTCTTCATCGATGAGATCCCGCAGGTCTACAGTGCAGTTGAGGCCATTGCCCCTCTGACCCATACGTATCTGACCGACCATATCGAGTTGCGGCCAGAAGGACCGCAATACGGCCGAGTCGTCGTGAAGAGCCGCTCGGCCTTGAAGAAGCTGGCCGGCACGGAGGATGCGCCTCTGAAGCTTCTCGCTCCGATTGCGAGGGACTTCCTGTCACCAAACTTGAGCGCCTACGCCAATATTGCCAGCTACGAGTCGCTTTTGCGGGGAAACGGAAAAAAGATAACTTTTTTCTTCCTATTCCGCCCAAGGATGCTCTATGGCTTCAAGCGCGTGACTATTCTCGGCGCCAACTTCCATAATTCGCTGTTGTTTAAGATCTGGTCTGCTGAAGGCGTTCTCTTTGTTGAGGACACTGCCTTGACTGCGCAACTCCGTTACAGGGAGCACGGCAATGGCCGCCTCGTCGAGATCTACTACGCCGTCGAGGGACGCTGGTCGAAACGCTTGCGCGACCAGAACGACAGGAGACTGCTCAAGGCCATCGCCGCATCCGCAACCGCCGCGATGGCTGGAGAGCCGTTCGCCTGGATCGCCAATAAGGATGTGATGGATCTCGGGCTGTTCGACGGCCACTCAGCCGAGCCGCTGCCGCAGGTCTCTCACGGCCTTAACAGCTTCGCGCACTTCGACAACGTCCTGTACCTGTCCGCTCGGCTTCCGCCTCCGGAGCAGTTTGGATTCTTGGCATGGCGAGGAGCGGGTCGCGAGGCTGTCTGGCGCGCGGTCCACGAGGAGGCGATCTATCAAACAATCATGCGCTGTTCGATCCGGAATCCGGACAGCCAGAGCATGAAGAAGATCGTCGTTCCGGATCACTCCTCAGCAGAGCACCTTCGCGCGCTCTTTCCGGGCTCGACGGTGAAGAAGCTCGACATCGGCATGGATGAGTCCGCCGACCGGAAGCCTCGCGGCCGTAAGCGGCAGTTTGACGATTCGGCGTCCCGTACCCGGGCTCATCGAGCCCGGCAGAATGATGTTATCTCCCGTCTTGCCGCCATAATGATGGCGGAGGCGGATGAGTTCACAACCAATGGGGAGGAAGTCGCTTTCCCTTGGACGGGAGAAGGTAAGCAAAAAACGTGTAACGAAAATGCTATTAGAGAAGAAGGCAAGAATAACGTTACACAAAAATCCAGAGGCTCACTCTTCTCCGATCTGAGAGCGACTCACCCTATCGCGGTTGTGCCCGAAATGAGCGACGATACGTTCATCGCTGCTCTGAAGAAGGTCTGCAAGGATAAATTCCTTCAGAAAGAGGGCAATTACCTCATTAGTCCGGCTGTCTTTGATTCGACACTGTCTGAGACGACGAGCCGGGGATTGGACAATGTTCTCTACGCCAATGGCGTCTGGATTGATGTCGATGTCGGCGACATGCGCCACCGGGATCTCGCGGCCATCTTCCCGCAACTCCGCATTGTGGCCTTCAATAGTTTCAGCTCGACCAGGGCGGAGCCCCGGTATCGGGTCTACATCCCGAGTCGCCGGACCATGTCGACCGAGGAGTACAAGTCTATCGTGAACCAGCTCATCCAGGTCGTCCAAGATTCCGGGTTCCCGCTGGCAAAGAGGGATCCGGCTCGACCGGACGTCAAAGCACACGGCATCGACCTCAGCAAGCGGCATGCCGCTTCCCTCTTCTACCTGCCCGGTCAACCCAAGGACCCGTCGGGCAAGTTCTGGCGCGACTACAAGGACGGCACTCGGAAGCCCCTCGACGTCGACGACTGGCTTGAGCACGCCGTCCCTGTCGAGACGGCAGACTATGGACCCTAGCCGGTCAAGCCTCGGCCTGACAGCCAGCTGGCTGAACAGCGCGCCGTCGATCAGGCCAGGGTCGCCCGGGCGCTTCAGCGATGGGGCAGCGTCGGGGTACTGCCGGGAAAGGGCGATGCGGAGCTATACTATCTCAGCCAAGAGCTGCGGCGGGCCGGCGTCGCATTCTACGAGGCCGAGGTGATGCTGCTCGAAGCGGCACGGAGCGCGAACACGCCGCAGGACCGCCTACGGCAGGCCAAGGCGATCATGCGCGACGCTCGGTCCTCTTGGCCAGCCTGAGCAACTCATAACCTGCAGCCGTGTGGCGTGGAGCGCGGCGTCGGGCACAGCGAGACCGGGTCTCCTCGGGTTGGGCCATGGCGCACCGTGGCTGACCCATGGCCTTGAACCTGGTTCCTCGTCCCGCTCGCTGCGCTCGTCACAAACAAGTAGGCGGATAGGGGCGCGCGACGATTAGAACTCAGCGCGGGAGAAATTCAAATGGATTATGAGATGGCAAAGCTGGTCGTGTATCGGTACCTTGATATTATCTGTGCCGTTCTCGAGGAGAGGGAAATCGTATCGACTACGGAGGTGATTCTAACGCAGGTAGAGTGGTTGTCGGAATTTGAACCTAGATTTCGGGAGGCGTTCTTTGTCATGCATGAACGCCGAGGCTCTGAGATGCCTGCCTGGGGTAGGCTCCACTAGGGTGGCGCTAAGGTCATGTGATCCAGAGCATGTTCATGCTGGGCATGAGCATGGCGAGGTAGCCGGCGGCCCGCTTCGCGTAGCGGGTCGCGATGCGGCGGTACTGTCGAGACGGTTGATCAGCCGCTCAACCTTGCTGCGCCCTCGACAGGTTGCCTTGTCGACGTCGCGCTGGCACGGCTGGTCTTGCGGGTTGGGATGACCGGCTTGATCCGCCGTCGCTTCAGGCGTCGCCGGGCCAGCGGGCTGGCATAGCCGCGATCACCTGCCGTACGGCGTGGGCGCAGGCGCAGACGACCTTGGCCGGAACGCGGCACTGCGCCTTTGTCCATCTGGGGGCGTCCAGCGTGAACTGCTCATGGCGCTCGCCCGCCGTCAGCACCGCCGCGATGGGCTTGCCGCTGCCTTCAGCGCGCAGGTGCAGCTAGGTCGAGAAGCCGCCCTGGCGGCATACCGGCCCGGCGAGATCCGCCTGTCCTTCGGCGGCGCTCCTCTCTTACCGGCCGCCGTCTCGCGGGTGCTCAGCTTCTCGTAGGGTGCTCGCGAGCGCGTCACCGGAGGCCGCTTAAGCGCCAGCGGAAGTTGGAATGCGGGCAAGAAGCCGACGTTCCGCTTCGCGCCCAAATCAGCCGTTCAGCCATCTCAGGCGACATCTCCGAAGCGGACGCACACTCTCATGCGGGGGGAAGCCGTGTGCATATGGCGCGACCGGGTAGTGCCGCGCATCCGGCCTTTTGCAGCAGGTCACGTGCCGAGAGCCTAGATAGGGAATGCAGAGGCAGGAGACGAGTCTGGCGTGAGCGTCCGCTTTCTCCCGGGCGCCTCATATCGCAGAACCTTGCGTGCCGCGGCGGCGGACACATAGCTCGTGACCAGCAGGTGCTCTATGCAACGTGTGCTGCAAGTGCGGAGTGACCGTGTCGTCCACCCACCCATCCCGCAGCGCGCGGGCCGTACGGACCTATCTGGTCTCGGTGCCGGCCGGCGCCGTGCTCGTCGCCCTGTCCGCCTGCAATCAGAAGCAGCAGGCGGCCGCGCCCGTGCTGGGGCCGCCGCCCGAGGTCAGCGTCGTCACGGTCGCGCCCCAGCCGATTCCTTACGTGCGCGACCTGCCCGGCCGCGTCGCGCCGATGCGGATCGCCGAAGTCCGCTCCCGCGTCTCGGGACTCGTGGTCAAGCGCCTGTTCGAGCAGGGCAGCCACGTCAAGGAAGGCGACATCCTCTACAAGATCGACCAAGCCCCCTACGAGGTCGAGCTCGCCAGTGCTGAGGCGGCGCTTGCCAAGGCGGAAGCTGCTCTAATGCTGGCCATCCAGCAGGCCGAGCGCCTCGAGACGCTCCTCACCAAGCAGACGGCGAGCCAGGCCCAGTACGATGCTGTTGTCGCCGCCCGCAAGCAGGCCAAGGCCGAGGTGGCGGGCGCCAAGGCGACCCGCGACCGGGCCAGGCTCAACCTCGGCTGGACGGACGTGCGCGCCCCGATCCCTGGCCGGATAGGTCGGGCGCTTCTCACCGAGGGTACCCTGATCGAGAAAGGTACCACGGGCGTGCTGGCCACGATCCAGCAGCTCGACCCGATCTACGTCGACATCACCCAATCGGTTGGGGAGCTGAACAAGCTGCGCCGCGACCTCGCGAGCGGCGAGCTCTCGCGGCTCGAGAACGACGCGGCCAACGTCCACCTCATCATGGACGACGGCGCGCTCTACCCGCTCGCAGGCCGCCTCCTCTTCTCGGACGTGACCGCCGACCCGAGCACGGGCCAGGTGACGCTGCGCGTGCAGTTCCCGAACCCGCACGACGAGCTCTTCCCCGGCATGTACGTGCGGGCCCGCATCAAGCAGGGCATCGACTCGGATGCCATCGCGGTGCCTCAGCAGGCGATCCAGCGCACCAACGATGGCAAGGCCGAGGTCTGGGTGGTGAAGGCCGACGACAAGGTCAGGCTGCAGCCCGTGGAGGTCGGTCCCGTGGTCGGCCAGAACTGGCTGATCCGCGACGGGCTGAAGCCCGGCGAGCGGGTGGTGACTGGCGGCTTTCTGAACATCACCGCCGGCATGCAGGTGAAGGCGGTCGACGTGAACCAAGCGCCACCTGCGACGGGGACGTGATCCTCCCCCGTTTTTGTGGACACGGAGGTTACGTTGCCCAGCGCTGCTCGGCCTGCTCAGGCGTACGGTACCCGAGGGCTGAGTGGAGGCGCTGT
>NZ_JBAWTG010000136.1:0-12687 GCF_037106235.1 Methylobacterium nigriterrae
CGGCGCCCGCTTCCAGGCCGAGATCGCACCCCGCCTCGCCGCCTTCTTCCAGCGCAACACACCCCTCAACCCAACACAGAAACACACCGCCCCAAGCGCTTCGGCCAAGCCCATCGGGGCATCCAGGCTCGACCGGCGTCGGCAGCTTGTACAGGGCAGGGCCCCCGCCGTGCAGCCGCGGCCTCGGCGGGTCGGCCACGCCGGTCGAGGCCAGGTCCGCGGCTGAATCCGAGCGGTCGTTGGGATCGCCGCAATGCGCCTACCCGGCAAAACTCCGGGCGAAGGGGCGATCGAATACGCCGCCCGAGGCTGCGTTCAGGGGGAGCAGCGACCTCACGCGTCGGTCAAGCTCATCGAGTCGGCGCAGGAGCGGTTCGCGGCAGCGTGCCCTCTCGGCTTCGAGATCCGTGCGGCACCTGGTCTTGTCCGTCTCCGCGCCCGAACTCGCGTCGAGCCGCTCGCACGCGATCTGGAACCCGAACTCGACATCGGCCAGAGCGGCCAACGCGCCCTGCAGGTCGCCCGTGAGGGCGTCGAAATCCGTCGAGGTGTCGAAATCCGTCGTGGTGAAGGGTGCAGCGTCGGTGGTCATCGCGGGCTCCCTCGTCGCCGCCCTGCCCATAGCACGAACCACCTGGCCGCGCTGCGCATGGAAAGCAGCGCTCGCCGGGCAAGCATCGCATCCCGGCATAGCTGCCGAGGCGCCGGTCCGCCGACGATGCCGGTCGCGGTCCGGTGCACGCGCGCATCCGAGGCCCGCAACTCGACGGCCTCGACCGAGCTTCGCCTCTGGCAGTCCATTTGCTTGCGGGCCCGGCAAGCCGCATGAACCCGGCCCGGCCGGACGGCTCCTCAACGCCGCCCGGGTCGCGAGCGTGCCGCCCTCTCCGAGCCCCCTCCGCCCGCCGGCCCCGACCATCAACCTGCAACGAGGAGCGCCGTGCCCGATCTGGACCGTATCGTGAGGGATATCGCCGACGAGATGCGGGGGCGGACCGACCGCGGCGAGGTCGCCTCCTACATTCCCGAACTCGCTCGGGTCGATCCCGGCGCCTTCGGGATCGTGGTGATCGACCGGGACGGGGCTGTCGCGTCCGGCGGAGACAGCGAGGCACCGTTCTCCATCCAGAGCATCTCGAAGGTCTTCACCCTCACCCTGGCGCTCGGCATGGTCGGGGACCGGCTGTGGAAGCGCGTCGGGCGCGAACCGTCGGGCAGTCCCTTCAACTCGGTGGTCCAGCTCGAGTACGAGCGAGGCGTCCCGCGCAACCCCTTCATCAACGCCGGCGCCATCGCGGTCACGGACGTCATCCTGTCGGGCCATCAGCCCCGGGAAGCGCTGGGGGAGATCGTGCGCTTCATGCAATTCCTCGCCCAGGACACGTCGATCGCGATCGACGAAGCCGTCGCGGCCTCGGAGCAGAGGACCGGCTTCCGCAACGCCGCGCTCGCGAGCTACATGAAGTCCTTCGGAGTGATCGACAATCCCGTCGATTACACCCTCGGCGTCTACTTCCATCACTGCGCGATCGCGATGTCGTGCCGGCAGCTCGCCATGGCGGGACGCTACCTCGCCCATTCCGGCCGCCATCCCGGCACCGGCCTGTCCGTCGTTCCGCCCGAGCGCGCCCGCCGCATCAACGCCATCATGCTCACCTGCGGCCACTATGACGGCTCGGGCGAGTTCGCCTATCGGGTCGGGCTGCCGGGCAAGAGCGGCGTCGGCGGCGGCATCCTGGCCATCGCGCCCGGACGGGCCTCGATCGCGGTCTGGTCGCCGGGGCTCGACGCATCCGGCAACTCACACCTCGGGCGGATCGCGCTCGAAACGCTCACGAAGCGCATGGGCTGGTCGATCTTCGGCGTGTGATGCGCATGCCGCCACGTCCGGCCCGGCAGGGCCGACGCTGCGCGGGCCGCGGAGCGGCGTCCGCCCCTTGCGCCGCGCGATCAGGGCTTGCGCGGGCGCTCGGCTTCCTGGACGGCCGCCTCGTGATACCACGCACTACCGGCCGAGGTCGCCACGACGCTGCGCGAGCGCATCTCGGCTCCTGCCTGGCCGTCATCCCTGGCAGTGCCCGAGGCCGCGCGCGCCTTGACGGGGAATTGGTAGATCTTAGCCGTCTCCCGACGGAAACCGTGGGTCATCGGGTCCTGTCTCCCATCGATGCGGTGCCACGCGCATCAACCTCTCACGCGGACTGCTCACGTGGACCTGCAAAGCAACGTAGCAGAGGCTGCATCCTCCTTGCACTGCTGTGCACTATATTCGTGCAAGACTGCTGACATTATAGGCATGAAAAAGCTTGCCATTTCCGCAAGCAGCTTTCCGTGGGCAGAATCACGCGCGCGGGCGGATCCAGCGCATTTGCTCGACCGAGCACCGCGCCGGCACCTCATCGCGCGCCGCTGCCCGCGGAAGCGCCACCCGGCAGACCGCCCCCGAGAGAACCGGATCTTAGCGATCCGCCGATAGGGCGATCCCGGCGGCAGGGCCGGCCCGATCCGACGATGCCGGGTCGATCCGTGGCATGGGACATGCTTAAGCTCCGCCAGCCTCGCAGGGCGCATCGCAGACCGGACCGACCTTCTCGCGGGTCGCATGGAGCGAATGACGAGAGACTCGCAATGACGAAGTACAAACTCGAATATATCTGGCTCGACGGCTACACTCCGGTACCGAATCTCCGCGGCAAGACGCAGATCAAGGAATTCGAGAGCTTTCCGCAGCTTGAGCAACTTCCGCTCTGGGGCTTCGACGGCAGCTCGACCAAGCAGGCCGAGGGTAGTTCCTCCGATTGCGTGCTGAAGCCCGTCCGCCAGTTCCCCGACCCGGCCCGCACGAACGGCGTTCTGGTGCTGTGCGAGGTCATGATGCCGGACGGCAAGACCCCGCACCCGTCGAACAAGCGCGCCACGATCCTCGACGACGAGGGCGCCTGGTTCGGCTTCGAGCAGGAGTACTTCTTCTACAAGAACGGGCGCCCCCTCGGCTTCCCCGAGACCGGCTTCCCGGCTCCGCAAGGCCCGTACTACACCGGCGTCGGCTACTCGAATGTTGGCTCGCTCGCGCGCCAGATCGTCGAGGAGCATCTCGACCTCTGCCTCGCCGCCGGCATCAACCACGAGGGCATCAACGCCGAGGTGGCGAAGGGGCAGTGGGAATTTCAGATCTTCGGCAAGGGCTCCCGGAAGGCCGCCGATGAGATGTGGATGGCCCGCTACCTGATGCAGCGGCTCTGCGAGAAGTACGAGATCGACATCGAGTACCATTGCAAGCCGCTCGGCGACACCGACTGGAACGGCTCGGGCATGCACGCCAACTTCTCGACAGCCTTCCTGCGCGAGACGGGCGGCAAGGCCTATTTCGAGGCCCTCATGAAGGCCTTCGAGACGGCGCGCGAGGATCACATCGCCGTCTACGGCCCCGACAACCACATGCGCCTGACCGGCAAGCACGAGACCGCCTCGATCCACGAGTTCAGCTACGGCGTCGCCGACCGCGGCGCCTCGATCCGCGTGCCCCACAGCTTCGTCAACAACAGCTACAAGGGCTATCTCGAGGATCGCCGCCCGAACTCGCAGGGCGACCCCTACCAGATCGCCTCGCAGATCCTGAAGACGATCGCGACCGTGCCGACCTCCGCCACCGTCTCGGCCGCGGCCTGATCGGCCGCCGCGGCGCGTCCGACCGTCACCCGATCGCCGCGCCAAGCCCGCGGGCACGGCGAAATCCGGCGCCGAGGCGGTCCTGCGCGCCCGCGTACCCTATCTCCAGGGATTCAGAATCGCGCCGGCCGGCGCGACGCTCGCCGGGTGCCCGCCGGTCGCCGCGAGCCATCGCTGCCGCGCGAGGTCGGCGAGCATCATCACGTCGTGCCGCGGCGGGTAGGCCTCGCCGGTCGGCAGGCGGCGGCTGTCGCGGTCGCGATGGGCCGGCGTGTCCCGGCGGTTCGCCTCGAAGTCGCTGCCGCCGCAGAAGGCGATGCTATCGTCGACGACGAGGAACTTCTGGTGCTGGCAGGCGCCGTAGGGCAGCGTCGTGTCGGCGCGGTAAGCGATGCCCGAGCCGAGCGCGATGCGGACCTCGTCCGGCGTGAGATCCTTCTGCGCCGAGAGCGGCCAGGGCATCTTCCAGATCAGCAGGCGAATCTCGAGCTCCGGCCGCTCGGCCTTCAGGCGTCGGAGAAGGGCCGTGATCGTCTCGTCGCTCGCAGCGCCCGCTCCGTCCGGCCGCAGGCACATGCGCGGGTCGAAGCTCCAGCCGATCAGCAGGATCGAGCGGCGCGCCGCCACGAGCGCGCGCCGCGCGGCCGCGAAATAGGCGGCTCCGTCATGCAGCAGGGCGACGCGCCGCGCCGGCACCCGGCGCCAGCAGGTCGAGCCGGGGCGAAGCCAGTCGTCGCGGTCAAGCGTGGCGTTCACGGTCCCGGCGAGGCTCATGGGCGCGGATGGATCCCCGGCTCGCGGTGCCTGGCCTTCAGCTTGTCCCGCACGCGGCGGCGCGTCAGAACGACGAGCACCGCCGTGGTGACGAGGCCGAGGCCGAGGCTGATCCAGTGGATCGGCCCTTCCTGACCGGCCGCCCGCCCGATCAGGCCGAGATAGATGCACAGCCCGGTGCCGGGCAGCATGCCGGTCACCGTCGAGACCAGGAAGGCGGCGAGACCGACATTCGTGACGTCGAGGGCGTAGTTCTGGGCGTTGAAGGGCACGAACGGGCTGAGACGCATGAGCACGAGCAGGCGCCACTCCCCGTCGCCGACCGCATCGGCGGTGGCCTTCAGCGCTGGACGCCGCGCGATCGCGGACCGGATGCGCTCCCGGAAGAGCGTGCGGGCGGCCAGGAAGGCGAGAAGCGACCCACCCGTGGCCGAGATCAGGACGATCGGCATCGCCCACCACCCGAATGCCACCGCACCGGCGATCGTCAGCGGCGTGCAGGGCACGACGAGAAGCGTCGCGACGAGGAAGATCGCCCCGAATACGAGGAGACCCAGCATGCCGAAGCCGGCCGACCAGCGGCCGAAGACCCGGAGCCAGGCATCGACCGGGAGGAGGTGCCAAGCCGCGAGGGTCGCCGCCGCCGCCCCGGCGATGATCAGCCAGTATCGCAGTTCGTCGGACTCCCCGCCCGAGTGGACCAGCGCACCCTCTCTCACGCGGCGGCCTCGCTCCGGGCGCGGAGCGGCGCGGGGCCTGATCGGACTTCTGATCCCGCAACGGCGGGACCGGCCGGAGAGGGCGGTGTGCACAGGTTCACGCGTTTCAAACCCTCTCGCCGCGCGGGAGTTTCGGAAGGCCGGCCTCCCCGGGAACCGTCTCGCGGCGCCAAGGTTGCGCCGGCCCCGGCGCGCATGTCCGGCCGCGGGAGACGCCGATGCCGGGCGCGAGCGGCCGGCCGGCGCTCCGCCCGTGCGAGCCCCGCTCAGGCGGTGGACGCGAGGAGCACGCCTCCGCGATCGCCGGTTTGCTGGGCGAACACGCCCTGATCCTGGGCCCAGGCCAGCGCGAACAGGATGACGACCGCGAAGCCGATCAGCATGAGCATGCCGGTCACCCGGTCCGGCTGCCGCCGGTTGGCGTGGATCAGGACGCAGCCGAGCACGAAGGCGAGAGCCTCCAGGAGCGGGGCGGCGATCAGGTCTTCCATGCCGGTACCTCGGCCCGGTGACGGGAAGCCCGACACAATCACGCGGCGTGCCAACCGCGATCCGCTGCCGGGCTGCCGCGCCTGCTCACGGCGTCGAGCCGCGCGAGGGCCAGACCCCGCTACTTTGCGTAGAGTTCGGACACGATCACGAGCGTCGCGCTGAGGACGCGGCCGCCCTCGATGTCACGCACATCCGCGCGGATCTGGACGGCGTCCTTGCTGGCCGCATGATGCGCCGCCATCTCGGCAAGCGCGCGCTGCGCCTCGAGCCGGACGGCATCGAGGTCCGGCAGGTCGAGACCGTGCTCGTCGCGGATCGGGATGCAATCGTGGAGGTCGAAGAAGTATCGCGACATAAACACTCTCCCGTTCGGGAACGGTGCGGCCCTGCGACGGAGCCGTCCCGTCATTCCTGTCGCCCCATCTGCGGATCGGATCGTCGCCGTGGCTACTCTTCCGCCGCATCAGATCTTTCGTGGACTAGTCGTCCTTCGTTGATGAATTGTGCTTCCGGCCTGGATGCTATTGAGGCGAATAAGCCTTGCATCGACCGTCAGCGCTCCCGAAGTCATCCTCGCGCGACGCCGGAGGGTCCCGTCCGCCCGGAGAGATCCGCAGCCGGAGGCATGCCGCGCTCGATCGGCCGGACGTCGAGGAGGCGGACCGACGTTTCGCCGATCCGCGCGCTGTCCCGGCGGGCGGGGGGCCATTCGGCATCCCCTCCCGGGCCGTGTTCGGAGCCTCGTCCGGTCTCGGCGAATGCCGGCCCGGCATCACGGCGACCGTCGGATGGCTGGCGGGGAGCCGTGGTCACGCGGACCACCGGCGGGCGGCTTCGACCTGCGGACGACGGGGCGTCGGGAGACGGCCGAGGTCGAGCACCGGCCCCGACAGGTGGAACACCTGCCGGTGCGTCTCGACCGTCCGCGGCGCCAGGCGGGCGTAGATCGGCAGGATCGTCGCGCCGCCGTAGGCGCAAGGGAGCGCCAGCGGCTCCACGTCCCAGCCGAAGCTCATCAGCCGGCTGACCAGGATCGGGTGCGTCTGCACGAGCAGGCCATCGAGCCCGAGAAACTCGGCTGCCTCCGCGACCGCCGTGAACGAGGGGCCGGACACCGCATCCGCGCCGCGGCTGCTCTCGCGCTTGCTCGGCGCGACGGCGCAGCGCGTCCACTCGTAGATCTGGGGACCGGACGGGGATGCGGCGCCCTTCAGGATCTCCGGGTAGAGGTGCGTCTGGAGATGCGGCCGCGTCGTCGGCAGCAGGCGCGAGTAGGAGACGATCTCATCCCGCTCCACGCCGATCACGTGCCAGCAATCGGGCGTATCGAACGCGTCGATCTCGCGCTCGTCCGGCTTGCGGCAAGCCTCCCACTTGAGATGACCGACGAAGAAATCGTGACGGAACCGGTAGACCCTGTCCATCAGGGCGGCGTTCTCAATGGCGGCGTGTCCGCTCAGCAGCTTGAACATGACCGAACTCCTGGTTGCATCCAGGGTCGGTCATCGCGTCGATGGCGGACATTCGTAAATTTACGAGGTTCGGCCCGGCCGCGGTCAGGCTATGATCCCGCGCCGGAGCGCCTCGGCGATCGACTGGACTCGGTTGACGGCGTTCAGCTTGCGTCCCGCGCTGGCGAGATGCGCCTCGACGGTCCGGGACGAGATCGACAGGATCTGCGAGGTATCCCAGGCGCTCTTCCCGGCGGCGGTCCATTTGAGGCACTCGATCTCGCGTTCGGTCAGGCGGCCGCCCGGATCGCCGAGCCCGCGCACGCGCGCCGCAGAGATCGCGCGGGCCCGCGCCATGGCGTAGATGGCGACGAGATGCAGGCCCGCCTGCTCGTCCTCGGAGAGGTGCAGGCGCGTCCCGCCGAAGCTCGCGCCGGCCTCGCCGCCGTCGAAATCGTGGAACGGCACGCAGAACCCCTCGGCGAGTCCGAAGGCCCGTGCCTCTCCCATCACGCGGGCGCTCTTCGGATCGTCCCGGTCCACGGGTGCGTCCGCCCAGCGGAACGGTTCGGTCGTGTTCCGGATATGCCGGATGACCGGGTCGTGATGCAGGTAGCCGTGGCTTTGATAGCGCTCCGTCCACGTGTCCGGCCAGCCCGTGATCATCGCGCAGTCGAGAAGCCCCTCGGCCTCCGTCCGAGGCAGGCCGCCGATCAGGAACGCGTCGTAGCCGAAATGGCCGCCCGCCGCCCGAAGCTCGCCGTAGACCTCGCTCCGGCTCTTCGCGCCGCGCAGGCGGTGGATGATGTCGAAGGAAATCTGACGAATGTCGGGCACGGATGGCGAGACCCATGTGAGGCAAGCCAGTTCATATCAAAAGGCAGCGTCATGAGATAGTTTGGCAAAGCAAGCACCGCCACGCCGAGGCTATGTCTTCCGTGGAAAAGAATTTATTTCCATAACCGCGCGACTAAGAGCGAGGTCCTTGCCGAACGGCACCTTCGGCTGTGCTTGCCAAGCTTTCGGCACTTGCCAAGCTTTCGGCGGACGGCGCGCCGACGAGACGACGCGCCCGGCCGGCATCCTCATTCGGACCTCGTCGGCTTGATCTTCAGCTGGTCGATCGCCCAGCGCCACGAGCCGTCCGCCTGCCGGCGGGCGACCTCGCAGGATATGGTGCCGTTCGGCAGGCGTGCGAAGGTCATGGCGATCGGGCCGTTTCGGAGCGGGGGCAGTTCCTCGGCCTGCGGGAAATGGGACCGCCGCGCCAGGAGATCGGTGTAGAATCTGCGGATCTCCGCATGTCCGGTCGCGACCACGTCGCCGGCGGCGAGCACCGCATCCGGCTCGTAGAGCGCCACCAGCCCCTCGGCGTCGCCCGCATTGGCGCGCGCGTTGAACAGACGCGCCAGATCCTGCGGCTCGCGTGCGGGGCCGTCAGCGGAATCGGTCATGTGATCCTCCCGTCATGCTCTGTCCGAGCGTCCCGCCCGGCATCCGCAGGGTGCAACGCGCGAGACGCTACTTCAGGCGCCGTCCGTCGGCGTCGTGCACCGCGACCGTGACGGGGATGCCGGCCTTCACGCTCTCGGAGACCGTGCAAAATCGCTCGAACTGGTCGAGCACCTTGTCGATCCGCTGCACCTCGCCGGCCTCGGCGCCGAAGCTGATCACGACGTCGATGCCGGTGATGCGCAGGCGCCCTTCCGCGTTCCGCTCCACCTGGCAGCTCGATCTGGCCGTGAGGCCTTTCGCGTCCTGCTTGTACTTGGCGAGGGCAAAGACGAGGCTGGCGCAGAGGCAGTTCGTCACCCCCGCGACGAGGATCTGCTCGGGGAACGGTCCCTCGCCGCGGCCGATCGGCTCGGCCTCGTCCACGAGAAGATCGGAGATCGTCTCGCCGAAATCGATCAGGAACTGGTAGCCCTGAACCTGCCTGATCGTGATGCTCGGGCTCGACGACATCTCGCTCTCCACCTCGCGCGCGGCCGGCCCGCGCCGGAATGCCCGCCGCGGCGAGTTAGGGCCGTGCCCGCGATCCGTCCAACATCCGGGGGATCTGAGGCGCGCCGCCGGCCCTCCGGGCGATCGGTCCTCGCGGCCCGCTCGGGGGGAAGTTCGTCCGGTCTCCACATGCCCTTGACTTATGCTGCCATGTGGCATACCAAATGCCAACAACGCTGATCCAGACGTCAAGCCGTCGACGCCCTCGGGATGGGGAGAGCCCATTCCGGCAAGTGGAGGAAACGACCGTCATGACCGCATCCCGCGCCCGGCCGCGCCTGTCCCGCAACGACCGAGCGACGATCGCGCCGGCTCACGGACAGAATTGCGGCGCCTGATCGTGCAGGACATTTGCGAGGCTCACGACATCGTCGCCGGCGATCTCATGCCGCAGGAATTCGACTTCGCTCAGCTGATCGCCGCGGCCGGTGACGCCATCGTCGTCTCGGACCCGGCCGGAGCGATCCTGGTCTGGAACCCGGCTGCCGAGCGCATCTTCGGCTATTCCGCCGAGGAGGCGCTCGGGCAGTCGCTCGACCTGATCACGCCGGAGCGCCAGCGCCAGCGGCACTGGGACGGCTACCACAAGACGATGCGCACCGGGCAGACGCGCTACGGAACCCAGGTTCTGCGCGTGCCGGCCCTGCACAAGGACGGGCGCCCGCTGTCGATCGCGTTCACGGTGGCGCTGCTTCACGGCGCTGACGGCGCCGTCACGGGTATCGCCGCGATCATCCGTGACGAGACGGCCCGCTGGAACGAGGAGCGCCAGATGCGTCGGCGCCTGGCGGAACTCGAGGCGCCGGTCTCGTAGTCGAATTCGGACCGTCCCGGGACCGGCTCGCCGAGCCTCGTCTTGGGACGACGATAACAGGTCCCGATCCGCACGAGGATCGGGCCGGATAGCAGATTTGACCTTCAAACTGCCGAAAGGGAGAGAGCCGAGATGAGCAAGCCGCTCGAGGGTATCAAGATCATCGACTTCACGCACGTGCAGGCAGGACCCGCCTGCACGCAGCTCCTGGCCTGGTTCGGGGCCGACGTGATCAAGGTCGAGCGCCCCGGCGCCGGCGACGTGACGCGCACGCAGCTGCGCCACGTCGAGGACGCGGACGCGCTCTACTTCACGATGCTGAACTCGAACAAGCGTTCGCTGACGCTCGACACCAAGACGCCCGAGGGCAAGGAAGTCCTGACCAAGCTCATCCGGGAATCGGACGTCATGGTCGAGAATTTCGGCCCCGGCGCCCTCGACCGCATGGGCTTCTCCTGGGCGAAGATCCAGGAGCTCAACCCCGGCATGATCCTCGCCTCCGTGAAGGGCTTCTCGGACGGCCACCACTACGAGGACCTGAAGGTCTACGAGAACGTCGCCCAGTGCGCCGGCGGCGCCGCCTCGACCACGGGCTTCTGGGACGGCCCCCCGACCGTCAGCGCGGCCGCGCTCGGCGATTCCAACACCGGCATGCACCTCGCCATCGGCATCCTCACGGCGCTGCATCAGAAGAACAAGTCCGGCAAGGGCCAGAAGGTCGCCGTGTCGATGCAGGATTCGGTGCTCAACCTCTGCCGCGTCAAGCTGCGCGACCAGCAGCGCCTCGACGCCATCGGCTACCTCGAGGAATACCCGCAATACCCGCACGGCCAGTTCTCGGACGTGGTGCCGCGCGGCGGCAACGCGGGCGGCGGCGGCCAGCCGGGCTGGGTGCTGAAGTGCAAGGGCTGGCAGACCGACCCGAACGCCTACATCTACTTCACGATTCAGGGCCATGCCTGGGCGCCGATCTGCAAGGCGCTCGGCAAGGAGGAGTGGATCGACGATCCGGCCTACAACACGGCCCGCGCGCGCCAGGACAAGATCTTCGAGATCTTCGCCCTCATCGAGGATTGGCTGGCCGACAAGACCAAGTTCGAGGCGGTCGACATCCTGCGCAAGTTCGACATCCCGTGCTCGCCGGTGCTGTCCATGAAGGAGATCGCCAACGATCCGTCGCTGCGCGCCAGCGGCACGGTCGTCGAGGTGCCGCATCCGAAGCTCGGCTCGTACCTGACGGTCGGAAGCCCGATCAAGTTCTCCGACATGAAGGTGGACGTGAAGGCGTCCCCGCTGCTCGGCGAGCACACCGATGAGGTCCTCGCGGATCTCGGCTACTCGCAGGACCAGATCGCCAAGCTGCGCGAAGCCCGCGCCGTCTGACAAACCCGGAGCGCCGGCGCATCGGCGCCGGCGCTCCGACATGAGCAAGGCTCTCGAGCCGACGAGACCAGACGGCGCGCCCCCGGGGCGCGCCGTTCTCATGTTCGGGGCCGCCGCGGGCCGGCCCGCGGATCGGTCGGCCGTGCATCGCGGTGCGGGCTTGGGCCTCGGACGCACGGCCCGAGCGCGGCCGGCGCCCGCCGGCCCCGCTTAAGACATCCGGTCAGCCGCCGGGCGATTCGGCCCCGGCCAGGAAGAAGTCCACCGCCCGCGACACGATCGGCGGCTGGTAGGCGTGCGGCCCGTCATACTCGACGGCGGTGACGTCGTAGCCTGCGGCCCTGAGCTGCGCGACGTGGACGCGGGCGCTGCGCTCGATCGGGATCTGCTCGTCGCGCGTCCCGTGCGAGAGGAAGATGCGGGGCGCGCCCGCCTGCATCTGAACGGACATGAAGCCCGCCGAGGATACGATCAGGTGGGTCACGAGGTGCCCGTTGGTGAGCCCGAGCGACAGCGTGTAGCTGCCGCCGTCGGAGTGCCCAGCGAAGGCGAGATGCGTCGGATCGAGCAGGAAGTGCGCCGAGACCTCGGCCAATGCGAGGTCGAGGCGCTGGCGGTCGGGACCGTTGCCCGCGATCACGATGTCCCAGGTCGGGTAGAGGGATTGCGGGGCGAGGAGGAGGAAGCCGCGCGTCTCCGCGTGGCGCTCCAGCATGGGCAGGATCTTCTCGGCGCTGCCGCCGCCGCCGTGAAACAGCACCACAAGGGGCGTCGGGCGGCGCGGCCGGATGCCGGGCGGCACGCAGAGGAGCGCGTCGCGCTCCTCGAACAGTCCGAGCGCGTGCCGGCCCGGCGGCAGCGGTTCCTTCGTGGGGAGCCGGTAGGCGAAGTCGAGACGTCCGGCGAGGTGGGGATCCGTCATGGCGTCTTCCTCGATGGTCCTGCGAGCGCTGACCGGGCTCATTCAAGGACGATTGAGCGTCGACCGGGGCACGGCCCCGCCAGGATCAGGCGCCTCCGATCCGGCGGGCGAGGGCGGACCGCACGTCCGCGCGCGAGCGCGCACTCACCTCTTCCGTACGAGAGAAGTGAGTGCGCTGAACGCAGACCGGGTGTGAGATCAGGGACGTCCGGAGAGGCCGTATCCCGAACCCCGGCCCACTCCCCGCAGGGGAGGGGGCGCGTCGCGGATCCTCCGTCCCGCGGCGCACGGACGACGTTCGGATATGGCGGCCCCGTCGGAGCGCTTGTTTGTGTTGCCGCGGGTCCGATCCGGGATCGGCCGTCAGGCTGCGGGTTTTTTGCGCTGGACGCTGCTCTGGGGGTTGAGGCTGCCGATGTTGCCGCTCTCGGTTCCGGCGGCCGGGTCGATCTCGGCGTT
>NZ_JBAWTG010000137.1:0-12660 GCF_037106235.1 Methylobacterium nigriterrae
ACGCCCCAGATCCCAGACAACCCTAAAGCCGCCCAAAACCCAAAGCCGCAAGGACAACAGCCGTCCACGCTTCTCTTCCTCAGATTCAGTTGTCAAAGAGCGGGCTGCCTCTCGGCAACCTAAGAGACAAAAAGGGCTAAGCTCGACCGTAGCCGAGCCGTTCAGCCCAGATTATCCAAGAGACGTTTCAGCGACCGTTCCGCTCCCGCGGCCGGCGCCGATGAGCAGCGGTATACGGACCGCCCCGCTCGGCGTCAACACCCAAAGTGACGTTCCTGCGAATTTTCGGCGAAGGTCGCGTGACAGGGCCTGGCGCCCCGCCGGGACGCACGGCGATCCGCCTTCTGCGGCCGACCTGCAGCCAGTGCGGATAGGCGTCGTCGCCGCAGCGGCCGCGGGTGGCGGCGGCGCGCCGTCAATACCCTTTCTTGACCTGCGCAAGGGCGGCGATGATCCCCCTCGCGACGCGCGCGCGCTCGTCCGGGCAGGCGTCGCGCGCCACGACGACCTGCTCGCGGCGGGAGATGAGCGTGACGCGCTGCAACCCGAACTCCTCGTCCTCGACGGTGGCGAGCTTCGTCCAGAGCGGGTTGAAGCGCCATTCGCGCCGCTCTCCCCGATAGCTGACGCGCGCCAGGAGAACCTCGATCTGCGAGATCATCACCTCCTCGAAGGAGCGGCCGCGCCGGAAGCTCACCTTGAGCGCGACGTAGAGCGCCAGCATGTCGAGGCCGAAGAAGCCAGCGACCGGCCAGAAGCCCATGCGCCAGCACCAGATCGACGCGACGAGCGAGACGAGACAGCAGCCCCCCATCACGGCGCGGAACCCCGTCCGCCCGAGCGACTGGTGCGGACGGATGGTCGCCGCGAAAACCGGCCGCTCGACCGTGTCCGGATCGAGCCCGTCGGGATGGGCAGTAAGGTTGCCGCTCGCCATGGCCTCACTATAAGGCACGGATGGCCGCCCGGAAATCGACCCCCGTCCAGAAAGCGCGCGTCGGGGGCCGCCTCGCCCGGCCGATCGCGGCAAGCGTGGACACGGCGCCCGAACCGGTCGATCCCGCCACCGTCACGGAGATCTTCGCGCGCCTGAGCGCGGCCAATCCCGAGCCGCGCGCCGAGCTCGAGTACCGGAACCCTTACACGCTGCTCGTCGCCGTGGTGCTCTCCGCCCAGGCAACGGACAGGAGCGTCAATCTCGCCACCGCGCCGCTCTTCGCGATCGCGGACAGCCCCGAGAAGATGCTGGCTCTCGGGGAAGAGAGCGTGCGGCACTACATCCGCACGATCGGCCTCTTCAACACCAAGGCCAGGAACGTGATCGCCCTGTCGCGCATCCTGGTCGAGGAGCACGGCGGCGCGGTCCCGCGGTCGCGCCGGCACCTCGAGGTGCTGCCCGGCGTCGGCACCAAGACCGCGAGCGTCGTGCTCAACGTCGCCTTCGGGGAGGAGACCATCGCGGTCGACACGCACATCTTCCGGGTCGCCAACCGCATCCCGCTCGTCGTGGCGCCAACCACCGACAAGGTCCAGACCGGGCTCGAAGCTATCGTGCCGGCCCCCTATCGGCTGAACGCGCATCACTGGCTCATCCTGTTCGGCCGCTACGTCTGCAAGGCGCGGCGGCCCGAATGTCCGCGCTGCCCGATCCGCGATCTCTGCCGCTATCCTTCGAAGACGACCTGACCCGCAGGGCCGCGCGTTGCTCCTGTCCGCGCCCCGTATCCGCCGGCAGGCCCACGGCCCCGCTGCACCGAGAGCGAGCTCCACCCGAGCCTGCGCCGAGGCCCTGCGGGATCGTCCGCGCGGCTAACGCGTTGTGCTGAAAGTCCGCTTCGGGTAGTTTGCGAGGCGGTCGCCGGGGGCCTTCGACAGCGATGCGCCCTCGCGGCCCGACCTTCTTCCAGGTCGCCACGCCGCGGATTCCGCACATCGTTTCGTCGCCCAGGAGTCACGGCCCATGGACTTCCTCAAACCACGGTACACGCCTATGAACCGCCGCCGTCGCATCTACGAGGGCAAGGCGAAGGTCCTCTACGAGGGACCCGAGCCCGGGACGCTGATCCAGCACTTCAAGGACGACGCGACCGCCTTCAACGCGAAGAAGCACGAGATCATCGACGGCAAGGGCGTGCTGAACAACCGGATCTCCGAATTCGTTTTCCAGCACCTCAACGATATCGGCGTGCCGACGCACTTCATCCGCCGGCTCAACATGCGCGAGCAGCTGATCCGCGAGGTCGAGATCATCCCGCTGGAGGTGGTGGTGCGCAACGTCGCCGCCGGCTCGCTCGCCACCCGCCTCGGCCTCGAGGAAGGGACGCAGCTGCCGCGCTCGATCATCGAGTTCTACTACAAGAACGATCAGCTCAATGATCCGATGGTGTCGGAGGAGCACATCACCGCCTTCGGCTGGGCGACGCCGCAGGAGATCGACGACATCATGGCGCTGGCGATCCGCGTCAACGACTTCCTGTCGGGCCTGTTTCTCGGCGTCGGCATCCGCCTCGTCGACTTCAAGATGGAGACCGGCCGCCTCTGGGAAGGCGACATGATGCGCATCGTCGTCGCCGACGAGATCTCTCCGGATTCCTGCCGGCTGTGGGACATCAAGTCCTCGGACAAGCTCGACAAGGATCGTTTCCGCAAGGATCTCGGCGGCCTGATCGAGGCCTATACCGAGGTCGCGAAGCGTCTCGGCATCATGTCCGAGAACGAGAAGGTGCAGACGGGCGGGCCTCGCCTCGTGCAGTGACGAACCCCGGGCCTTGAGCCCGGGCCGAACCGTTACGATGGGGGCCCCGCACCGGCGGCCCCCATTTTTTCGCGGGCAGGACCGGGCCGAACCTATTCGAGATCCTCGCCGAAGGTCGTGAGCGACAGGGCGGGATGATAGAAGGGATCGTGACGGATCGTGGCGCGCCAGCGCTCGACGAAACGGTCCGCCTCCGCCTCGAAGCGCCGGCGGGCCGCGCCGATCGCGGGGCCGCGGCTGACGGATTCGAGATGCGCCAGCACCGCGTGCGGCGTCCAGATCGTCCTGTAGCCGGCTGCCCCCAGGCGCAGGCAGAAATCCACGTCGTTGAAATCGACCGGAAAGGCCTGCGCGTCGAATCCGCCCACCGCCTCGTACTTCGCGCGCGAGACCGCGAGGCACGCGGCCGTCACGGCCGAGACCTCGTGCGCGACCCGCAGGCGCCCGAGATGTCCGGCCGTGTCGCCCGGCCGTCGCCTCAGGATGTGGCCGGCCCGGCCGCCGAGCCCGACCACGACCCCCGCATGCTGCAGCGTGCCGTCCCCGTAGAGAAGCTTGGCGCCGACCGCGCCCACCTCCGGCCGGCAGGCCTGCCGCACGAGTTCGTCGAGCCAGGCCGGGTTGAGCACGGCGACGTCGTTGTTCAGCAGGACCACGATCTCGCCGCTCGACACCGCCACGCCGCGATTGACCATGGACGAGAAGTTGAAGGGCGCGGGCTCGATCCGGATGCGCATGCGGGGATCGCGGCGCAAGTCCTCATAATGGGCAAGCACCGCGGGATCCGTCGTGCCGTTGTCGATGATCACGACCTCGATCGCCGGATAGGCTGTCTCGTGCAGCACGCCGCGGCAGACGCGGGCGATCAGATCGAGCCGGTCGCGCGACGGTATCACGACGCTGACGAGCGGAGCGGGCGCCGGCAGCGGCCAACGCAGGTCGGCCCGGCCCTCACGGCGAAGGACCTGCGCCGACGAGCCGGTCTCCGCGAGATGGAGGGACAGCGCGTCCGCATGAGCGGCCGCATCGTCCTGCACGGCCTCGCTCCGGCACAGGGCGCGCGGCACGTGGACGACCCGGTGCGCAGCCGCGCCCGCCGCAAGGCCGAGATCGCGGGCGAAGCTCTCCAGTGAACCGGCCGGCCGATCGGGCAGGCGCGCGATCAGGGCCTGGGAGAGCAGGATCGGTGTGCCGAGATAGCCGATGGCGAGCGCGAGGTCCGGGCTCCAGTCGGGCTTCAGGTGCGGGCGGCCGCCGATCTCGGCATCGCCGTAGGCCAGATCGGCCTCGGACAGCCGGGCGGCCAGGATCGCGAGCGCGTCGCGCGACAGCACGTCGCCGGGCCTGACGATGCAGACCGGCTCGCTTCCCGCGAGCAGCCCGCGGCGCGGCCGGTCCTGCGCCCAGGTTCGATGGGTCACCCGGGCGTCGGGCGCGAATGCGGCCTCCTCCGCCCCCCTCTCCCACCATACCTCGGCGCGCCACGGCGCGGCGGCCTGCTCGGCCAGGCTCTCGAGGGTCCTGCCAACCGCCCTCCCCTCCCCCGCGCGCGTGGGAATCACCACGCGGATCGCCGGTCGCGCGTGCGACTCGGCCCGGGTTGCCCCCTCGCCGCGCGCGGCGGCCCAGGCCTCGTACCGGGCGAGCGGCGTCACGGCGCAGGCGCCGCGCAGGATGTCTCGGAAGCGGCGTTCATCCCGCCGCACGAGCGCGTAGAGCGCCGGCAGCGCCTTCAGGGGCCGCTTGACGACGCATTCCCCGAAGAGGCTTGCATTGCTGCGTCGGGCGACGCGCTCCAGGACGAAGCCGGATCCCGGATCGATCGCGAGGCGGATCTCGGCGACGTCTCGCGGCACGAGGCCGAGCCAGTGCGTCCGCTCGGTGGTGATGCCGGGCAGAGCGAGATCCTGCACGATCCCGCCCTCGCGGACGAGGCGTAGCATCGGCCGGAGAGGAGGCGCGCCGGGATCGGCTCGATAGGTCAAGACAACCCAACCGCCGCCCCGGCCGGCCAGGACGAGGCGACGGCCGAAGACGGGATCGTCCGCAGACTCGATTCGGAAGCCGGTCTCCCGGCCGAGCCAGGGGCGCGCGAAGCTCGATCGGCTCAGGATCGCGTCCTCGACACCCGGCCCGCGCCGATCACTGCGCGGCCCCGGCGCTCTCGGGCGCCGCGGCGGGCGCACGCTTGCGCCGCGCGGCGCTCTTGGCCTTGCCGCCGCCGCCCCCGAGGCCGACCTCGATATCGTAATCGCGCGTCATCGCGGGCGGCACCACGAGATCCTCCTCGACCAGCGAGAAGAAGCCCTGCACCTCGCCCGGCGCCACGGTCACCGAGGTCCGGCGCGAGCGCGTCACGACGGGCTTGTCATCATGCTTGATGACGATCGTCACCGGCACGTCGAAGCGGCCCGGGCTGCCGGAGGGTCCGAGGAGCACCCGCCCCTCCACGCCGACCTTCACGGTGATCGAGCCGTCCTGGCGGCGTGCACATTCCCGGGCCAGGCGCCCGAGACTGAACTGCGTGCGGATGCTCGCCGCGTTGCCGGGCTGGCCGCCCGCGGCCTGAAGCGCGGCGCCGCCCTCGGCAACGTCCACGGGCGGGCAATAGGCCGGCTCGAGATCCGGCGGCTGCGACGGCGGCACGGTGGGGCCGCCATACTTGAAGATGTTCGAGAGGAAATTGCCGTCCTGCGCCTGGGCCCCGGTGGCGGCGAGAACGCCGAGGAGCGCCCAGCCCGCATATCCGAGACGCCGATGCTGCGCGTGATCCCGTCGGCTCATCTGTGCCATGCCGTTTCGCGTTCCCGATCACCGTTCCTACTTCAGGCTGTCGAAGCCGCCAGCGAAACCCTTCATCGACAGCGGGATGCCGACCCCCTCCTCCGGGGTCTGGAACACGATGAAGGTCGCCTGCGAGCCGCTCTTGAACTGGCGGACCAGACCGTCATCCATCACCACCTCGGCGACGCAGCCCGTCGTCAGGCAGCGCACGAAGCCGGCGCGGCCGATATCGGTCTGGTCGATCTTGAGGCCGAGGCCGGAGGGCAGGAGCACGCCGAGGGGCGCCACGACCCGCAGCAGGTAGCCGCGGTTGTCGGCGGTCTTCAGGACGATGACGACGAGCGTCAGGTTCGGGCGGTCTTCCGCCGCGAGATACTGCACCAGGGCGCATTGCTCCGCCTTGGCACCCGCGGGCGTCTCGCAGCGCAGCTGCCAATCGTCGAAGGTCTTGCGGACCATGCCCTGTGCGAGAGCCGGGGTCGCTGCGGGCCACGCGAGCGCCGCGGTCGCGAAGGCGAGCGCCGCACTCAGACGCCTTGCACGATCCAGCCCAGTTCGCAGACTCACGTGCCGTTCCCTTCAGGAGCACCCCGGCGCCGAGACGGGCGCAAGGGCCGAAAGCCCGGTGTTCCGACCATGCTGGGCCGTGCGCTGTCAAGCGAGCAACGCGGGCTCATTGTTGCCATAATGAGCTATCCGAGCGCACCGCGACGCTCTAGTTGTGGACCGGAGCAGCACCTCGCACCGGATCGTCCCCATGCGTCACCTCGCCCTGCCGGCCCTCATCGTCCTCGGCGGTCTCTCGCAGGCGGCGGCCGAGCCGCTGCCGATCGGCGAGACGACCTATATCGAGCGCTCGCTCAACGAGAGCGCAACCCTGACGATCGAGCATCCCCCCGTCGCGCGCAATCCATACGGGCGCCGCAACGGCAGCTCGGCCGAGATCGCCGGCTTCTGCCACGAGGGCGGCTACGTGCGCCGCCGCGACGCGAACGGCTACGCCACGATCGTCCGCCAGCGCGAGGTTTGCGACAGCGTGGCGCCGCGCACGCTCTATCCTGGCCAGGTCGACCCGCGTCCGACCTGGCCCGTGGAGGCCGTGCGCGCGCTGCGCACGAAGGGGTGACCGGGCGGCCGCGACGACCCGCTCAGCCGTAGCAATGGAGCGTGGCGCCGTTTCGCTTGAGCCAGGCCTCCGCCTCGTCGACATGGGGGCACAGCTCGCCGAGCAGGGTCCAGAACCGGTTCGAGTGGTTCATCTCGCGCAGGTGGGTCATCTCGTGCGCGACGAGGTAATCGAGCACGAGCGGCGGCGCGAGGATCAGCCGCCACGAGAAGTTCAGCTCGCCGCGCGCCGTGCATGAGCCCCAGCGGCTTCGCGTGTCCCGCACGGTGATGCGCCGGGGTCCCTGCCCCATCGTCTGCGCGTAGCGCGCGACCGCGGCCGACAGATCGCGCCGCACCTCCCGGTCAAGCAGGTCCCGCACCCGGCGCGCGACGTGGGCGGCCTCGCAGGAGACCGAGATCGCGGGCTCGCCCTCCACGAAATCGAGCATCGTCGCTCCGCTGCGCAGCCCCCGATGGACAATGCGATGCGGTACGCCGCGCAAGGGAACGGCGGCGCCGGCCGCGAACGGGACTCGCTCGGGGACGCGAGCGAGGCGGGCCGCGATCCAGCCGCCGTGGCTTTTGGCGAAGCGTTGCGCCGTGGCGATGGCGGTGCGCGCCGGCAGCGTCATGATCACCTCGCCGGTCGCCTGCGAGACCCGAAGGGTCAGGCGACGCGCGCTCGGCCGCCGCCGCACCGCGACGCGGAAGCTCTCGCCCTCATGGACGATGTCGAGGTGCTCGGGGTCGGGCCGGCGCAGGAGGGCGAGAGGCATAACGCCGAGCTTACCCTCTCGACGCGCGCCTCTCCAGCCGCGGTCGGCTCGGCAGGCCCGTTTTCAACCCGGCGTTCGTCAGACGACCCGCCTCAGGTGCGGAACGGCCGCGGCGGGCTGCGCGGCCATCTCGCGGATGAAGGCCCCGATCCGCGGCGCGATGATCGTGCGGAAGCGCGAGCCGTTGAAGACCCCGTAATGTCCGACGCGGTCCTGGAGATGGTAGGCCTTGCGCGCCTCCGCGAGGTTCGGCGTCAGCTCAAGGGCCGCGAGCGTCTGCCCGACGCCCGAGATGTCGTCGTTTTCCCCCTCGACGGCGAGGATCGCGCAGCGCCGGATGGCGCCGAGATCGACCGGCGCGCCGTGGTGGCGCATCTCTCCGCGCGGCAGCGCGTGATCGACGAAGACGGTCTTCACCGTCTGCAGGTAGAACTCGGCCGTGAGGTCCATCACGGCGAGATACTCGTCGTAGAAGTCCCGATGCTTCTCCGCCGAATCGCCGTCGCCCGTGACGAGATGATCGAACATCTCCGCATGGGCCGTGACGTGGCGATCGAGGTTCATCGCCATGAAGCCCGAGAGCTGGAGGAAGCCCGGATAGACCCTCCGCCAAGCGCCCGGGTAGAGCGGCGGCACGAACGTGATGCAGTTGCGCTCGAACCAGTTCTGGCCGCGCTCCTGCGCGAGGCAGTTCACGGCGGTCGGCGAGCGGCGCGTGTCGATCGGACCGCCCATCAGCGTCATCGAGACCGGGACCGACGGGCTGCTCTGCGCCTCCATCACCGCCACGGCCGCGACGACCGGCACCGCCGGCTGGCACACGGCCATCACGTGCAGGTCCGGCCCGAGGTCGCGGAACATGTCCTTGAGATAGTCGATATAGGTGTCGAGATCGAAGCGTCCGGCGGTCAGCGGCACCATGCGGGCATCGGCCCAGTCGGTGATGAAGACCTGGTGGTTCGGGATCATCGCCTCGACGGTGCCGCGCAGGAGCGTGGCGTAATGCCCCGACATCGGCGCGACGATCAGAAGCTTGGGCTGCTCGTTACGCACGACGCCGCGGTCAAAGGTCAGGACACGGCAGAACGGCCGCTCCCAGACCACACGTTCGGCCACGGGCACGGTCAGGCCGTCGACGACGGTCGCGGTGATCCCGAAATCCGGCTTGCCGTACCGGCGGGTGACGCGCTCGAACATCTCGCAGCCCGCGGCCATCGATCGGGCATACGGCGCGTAGGAGAGCGGGTTGGCGGGGTTGCTCAGGCTGTGCCGCACCATGTCGGCACCGACGCGCGCGGGCGTCATCATGGCGCGAGCCCCCTCGTACCAGAAGTAAGCCAAGTCCATGACAACCGCCTTCGCTGCACCCGAATACCCGGGAACTGTCCCGCGCGGGGCAACATCCAGATGATCATGCCTGTTCCCGTATGAATCGTCGCATAACGACTTCGCGGGGGCTATGGACCGTCCCGAATCCGACCCTATCGTCTGCTGGCCATGCCCGACACGAGTATGAACGGTTTCGTCCGTGATGCGCGCCACTTGAGGCTCGACACCTTCGTCCGGCTGCGCTGGCTGGCGATCACCGGGCAGAGCGCGGCCGTCGTCGGGGCCCAGTTCGGGCTCGGCCTCGCGCTGCCGTTCGGCTGGTGCTTCCTCGTCATCGCGGCCTCGTCGTGGCTCAATCTCGCGCTGCGCATCCGCTTCCCCGCGAGCTACCGGCTGAGCGATGATTCGGCGGCCCTTCTCCTCGCTTTCGACATCATCCAGCTCGCCGCCCTGCTCTTCCTCACGGGCGGGCTGCAGAACCCCTTCTCGCTGCTCTTCCTCGCCCCGGTTCTGATCTCGGCGACCGCGCTGCCGCCCGAGCGCACCCTCGCCCTCGGCCTCCTCGCCATCGGGCTCGCGACGATCCTGGCCCTCGTCCACAGGCCGCTGCCCTGGTTCGCGGACGGCCGGATCGAGCTGCCCTTCCTGTACATCTCGGGCGTCTGGACCGCGATCCTGCTCGGGACAGCCTTCACGGGCGTCTACGCGTGGCGGGTCGCCGAGGAGACGCGCCAGCTCGCGCAGGCTCTGGCCGCGACCGAGCTGGTGCTGGCCCGCGAGCAGCACCTGTCGCAGCTCGACGGACTGGCGGCGGCGGCCGCCCACGAGCTCGGCACGCCGCTCGGCACCATCATGGTCGTCAGCAAGGAGCTGATCCGCCAGCTCGGGCCGACGGCCTCGCCCGGGGTGGCGGAGGATCTGAACCTGCTGCGCGAGCAGGTCGATCGCTGCCGCGGCATCCTGTCGAAGCTCACCTCCCTCGACGGCGACGAGGGCGGCTTCCTGCAGACCGTCAGCTTCAGCCACCTCGTCGAGGAACTGGTCGCCCCGCAGCGCGCCCTCGGAACCGCCCTCGACGTCTCGAGCCGCGGCGACGGACCCGAGCCCGTCTGCCGCCGCAATCCCGGCGTGATGTTCGGTCTCGCGAACATCGTGGACAACGCGGTCGACTTCGCCGAATCGCGGGTCGTGGTCGAGGCCCGCTGGACACTGGACCGAGTCTCGCTGGAGATCCGCGACGACGGCCCCGGCTTCTCGAGCGAGGTCCTCCTGCGGGCCGGAGAGCCCTACGTGACGACCCGCAGCCCGGACCGCTCGATGCGGGGCGAGACGGTCGGCGCCGGCCTCGGCCTCGGCCTGTTCATCGCCAAGACGCTGATCGAGCGCTCGGGCGCGCAGCTCTCGCTCTCGAATGCCTCGGCCCCGGGAACAACTGGTGCCGTCGTGCGGATCTCCTGGGCGCGCCACATCTTCGAGAGAGGTGCGGCGCCGCAGACGTCGCCTGAATTGAATCTGCAAAGACCCCTGACGCAGCGCGACCCAACACCTATATAAACCTCTGAACAACCACGACGAAACTGGAGGAGCGTCGATGCTGACGCAGACCGGAACTTCGGCGCCGGGCGCCGAGGCCCTGACACTCACTGAGAACGATCCGCTGGCGGCCTTCACGGACCGCTCTCTGCTGATCGTCGACGACGACAAGCCCTTCTCGACCCGTCTCGCCCGCGCCATGGAGAGCCGTGGCTACCACGTGCAGGTCGCCGAGAGCGTCGCCGAGGGTGTCTCGGCCGTCGAGGCCCGGCCGCCGGCCTTCGCGGTCATCGACATGCGGCTCGGCGACGGCAACGGGCTCGACGTGATCGCGCGCCTGAAGGAGCGCCGGCCGGATGCGCGCGGCGTCATCCTGACCGGCTACGGCAACATCGCGACGGCGGTGACCGCCGTGAAGCTCGGTGCCTTCGACTATCTGGCGAAGCCCGCCGATGCGGACGAGATCCACGGGACGCTGATGGCGCAGCCGGGCGAGCGGGCGGATCCGCCCGAGAACCCGATGTCGGCGGACCGGGTGCGGTGGGAGCACATCCAGCGCGTCTACGAACTCTGCGGCCGCAACGTCTCGGAGACGGCTCGACGGTTGAACATGCATCGCCGTACGCTCCAGCGCATTCTCGCCAAGCGCGCGCCGCGCTGAGCCTCGCGCGCCGGCATCCGAGTGGTGCCGGCACCGCATCGCGGTGAGCGTTCGCGAGGACCTTGGCCGGCGCAAACCCGTCGCGCCGACCGCCCGTGGTTGCGCTCGACGGAGCAATCGGGCTACTGCGCGCTTGGCGGGAGCCGACGGCTCACCGCTCTGGCCTGATTTTGGACGGAACTCCGACCGGTGAACACGCGCAACCTCATCACGATCGTCAGCATGATGGTGCTGGTCGGGACCGAGGTCTTTGCCGTCGCGATCGCGGCGGGCTGGGCGCTCGCCGGCCTTCTCGACCTCGGCGATCGGGTCGGGCATGTCCTGATGGGCTTGTTCAGCCTCTTCGCGGCCTGGATCATGCTGCAGCTCTGGCGCCGCGCGACGAGCATCGAGCCGCTGCGCTCGCCGCCGACAGCACGGCGCTGAACCGACCCGGGCCGGAGCAGGGTCAGGCCGGGCGTGCCGCGCAGGGCCTCCATCGTTGCCAGCGCGTTCATTCCGCCCTATCGCCACTCCTCGACCCGCATACCAGCCCACACGAGTCCCAGGCCATGAAAGCGCGAATCATCGTCACCCTGAAGACCGGCGTGTTGGACCCTCAGGGCAAGGCGATCGAGTCGGCGTTGAAGTCCTTCGGCATCCAGGACGTCGGCGGCGTGCGTCAGGGCAAGGTCTTCGACGTCGAGATCGAGGCGACCGACAGGGCGGGGGCCGAGGCCACGCTGAAGAGCGCCTGCGAGAAGCTTCTCGCCAACACGGTGGTCGAGAACTACGCGATCGAGATCGCCTGATGCGCGCGGCCATCGTCGTTTTCCCCGGCTCGAACCGCGACGCCGACGTGGCGCGGGCGCTGCGGCTCGCGGGCGCCGAGGTCGTCAAGGTCTGGCATGCCGACACCGCGCTTCCCGAAGGCACCGATCTCGCGGTCCTGCCGGGGGGCTTCTCGTACGGCGACTATCTGCGCTGCGGAGCCATCGCCGGGCGGGCGGCCGCGATGGACGCGGTGCGGGCGCACGCGGCGCGGGGCGGCCTTGTCCTCGGCATCTGCAACGGCTTCCAGATCCTGTGCGAATCCGGGTTGCTGCCGGGCGTCCTGATGCGCAACGTGAACCGGCGCTTCATATGCCATCGCCAGCGGCTGCGCGTGGAGCGCAACGATACCCGCTTCACCTCGGCCTACGCGCAGGGCCAGGTCATCGACGTCTGCGTCGCTCACGGCGAGGGCAACTACTTCGCCGATGCCGACACGCTCGCGCGCGTCGAGGGCGAGGGCCGCGTCGCGTTCCGGTACTGCGACGAGAACGGCAACCTCACGGTCGACGCGAACCGCAACGGCTCGCTCAACTCCATCGCCGGGATCTACTCGGAGAACCGCAACGTCCTGGGGCTGATGCCGCATCCCGAGAACTTCGTGGAGGGCCTCGTCGGCGGCGTCGACGGGCGCGGCCTGTTCGAGAGCCTCGCGGCCTGAGGCGGACGCGGCTTAACTTCGCGTTAACGTTTCCGCTTCATGAAGGGGGCATCCGGTTGTCTGGATGTCGAGTGGAACCTCCGTCCACTCTGTTTGATGCCTCCCTGTAGACTCTTCCAAGGCCGCCCTCCGGGCGGCTTTTTTTCTAGGACGGCAAAGTCGGCTGTCTGTTAGCATCTGGAGCTGGGGGCGCCTGATGGAAGGGGTGCCATGTCTCGCATCCAAGTCCGGATCCCCGATCGCG
>NZ_JBAWTG010000138.1:0-12253 GCF_037106235.1 Methylobacterium nigriterrae
GTTCGCCGTCTGGCGCGCGGCACGCGCCGTCGGCGACCACGACGTGAACAGCTTCCTCGTGCGGGCCGATGCCGGCGCACCGGTGCGAGAAGTGGAGCCTGGCATGACAGTCTGGATCGCCCGTGGACGCGACTGATCGAGACCAGACGCAGATCGTGGCTTGTCGGACTCCCCGTCTGACATGAGCGAACAAGTCGGGGACGTGCCGTTCTCCCGAGCGGGCCCCACGGCACATTCTCCTGAAGGGACAGCCGGCCACATGACCTCGACCTTGATTATTGCTGTGGCGCTCGTCGCGCTGACTCTGGTGGGTCTCGTCGCACTCCGGCCGTTCTCGTATCGCACGCGGATCGGCTTCGATCTCACCTGCTTTGTCGCCATCAGCATCTTCCTTCTGCGGGAGGGCGTCTTTCCGGTGTTTCCGTCCTCAAACGGCGTTCTCGACGGAACGGAACTGTGGCTCCGAGCCGTTTGCGGTGCTTGGTGGCTGCTCGGTGCCAGGATCCTGGTCGCCGTCCTGTGGGTGACGCTTCATCGGAGTCGTCGGTCACGCGAGGCGAGGCTATTTTCGGATCTCACCGCTTCGGCGATCTACCTCGCGACTGCGCTGGTCGTCCTGAATTCGGTCCTCGCCCTCCCGGTGACAGGGCTTCTCGCGACCTCGGGCATCGTGGCGATCGTCCTCGCCCTCGCTCTCCAGAACACGCTGGCGGACGTCTTTGCCGGCATCGCCGTCGGCATCGAGGCGCCTTTTGGTGTCGGCGACCGCATTCAGATCGACGACAAGATCGAGGGACGGATCGTTCAGGTGAACTGGCGATCCATCCGAATCCTGACGGACGAGAATGACGTGGCAATCATCCCCAACAGCATCGTGGCAAAGTCAAAGATCGTGAACAGGAGCTTCCCGGACCCACAACGGGCCATGTCGGTCGAGATCAGCTGCCCGCGGGAAGTGGCACCCGAGCGGGTCATCGAAACGCTCCTTCATGCGACGCTGCTCTGCCCCGACATCCTAGCGACGCCGAAGGCATCCGCTGTCCTCTCGCGGCTCGGTTCAAGGTGGAATGCCTACCGGGTCGCATTCTCGGTTGGGGACTCCAAATCCGTCTCTCGCACGAAGGACCAACTTCTGAGGGCAGCCCGTCGCCAACTGCACTACGCTGGCTTCTTGGACGAGGATGGCTGGAGAACCGACGACCGCTCGCCAGAATCGGACCGATTGCATGTGGCTCGTCGAGTCTTGAGCAATCTCATCATTTTTGAGGGTCTTGCCGACCACCAGATCACCATGCTGGCAGAGCGACTCGAAATGCGGCGTCTTGAACCCGACGAGGTGCTGTTTACCCAGGGGGAGGCCGACCCCTCGTTATACGTCGTTGTATCGGGCGTGTTGGAGTTCACTCGCGTTACGGAAATGGCTAACGAGACGATCGGCTGCATCGGGGCTGGCGAGTACGTTGGCGAGATCGGACTTCTCACTGGGGCACAACACGCAGCAACGGCACGCGCACGAACGCATTGCCGCATCTATCAGCTTCCCCGCGAGGCTATCGCGAACCTCCTATCGGAGAATGTTGAGCTAGCAGGAGCGTTGGATCGTTCGATGCGGCATGGCTTGGCAATCCTGCACCGAGAGGTCGCAGTTCGCGCCACCCCGGACATCGGTGTGCCGGCGCAATTGCTGCAACGAATCCGCAATCTCTTCCACGAGCACCTGTCCGCGTAATCTGTTATTACGCGTCGGACAACGTGCAGGGATCTCCAACGTTGGTTTCGTCATCCAAGGGTGTTGCTCTCGATCCTGCTTCTGGCTTGCTCGCCGTCAGTGGCGGCGAGCACTGACACGGCGTCATGCTTACGGAGCTTCGAGGCGCACTGGCGGGACTGAGCTCGCGACCCATCAGCGGGTGCGCGCGTCCAGCATCGGTCGGCGTGATCCGCCGCGCGAACCCCGCCTCCGGACTGCGCGCGTTCGGGCGCGCGCTGCCCCCGGGCCGCGCCCGTCGCGGCCTGCAGGCCGGCGCAGGAGCCGAAGGCTGGCGTGCCTGCCCCGAACACGGCCCGCATGAAGGCGACCGTGCGCGGTGGTGGCGCAACTCAGATCGAAAAGCTGAGCTGCTGCAATGTCCGCTTCAGAGAAGCCGCCGGGGACGGCTGAACGGCAGAGATGGGCGCAAAGCCGAAGGGCTGCTTTCCGACGGCGTCCCAGCTTCCATGGACGCTTAAGCGGCCTCCGGTGACGCGCCCGCGTACACCCTACGAAAAGCCAAGCACTCGTGAGACGGCGGCCGGTGAGAGGAGAGGGCCGCCGAAGGACAAGCGGACCTCGCCGAGCCGGTATGCCTTGTGGAGGACCTCCAGCGGCTCTCCATCGAGGGAGCAGCGCAGGGCCGAGTCCGGCGTGTAGTTGATGATCAGCCCCAGCGCTTCGCCGAAGAATGTGACGTACGGTTTGCCGTTGTGCCCGATCCGGACCCGCTCAGGCACCGCGTCCACTGCTTGCTGGACATAGGTGATCGGAGGCCGTGAACAATCGAGCGGGATTATCAGCCGCGGCCCCGCTCCGCCCGTGAGACCGCAGAAGGTAATTTGAGTGGGCACCGTGTACTCCGTCTGGATCACGGCATGCGGCCGGAAGCTGGCCCTCCAGGCGGCGTCTTCTACCTCTTGCGCGAGGCGACGCTTTTCCTCGGCTTCGCGCTCCCACTCGGCGAAAAGCCGCTCGGTATCCGCGACGGCCTGCAGGACAACGTCTGCCGGTAGCTAGAGCGCGTCCGGCAGTCGCCAGAAAGCGAAGCGGCTTTTCGCGCTGAACGGCAGGCCGTTGCACAGGGCATGCAGCCTTAGCCGGGTTCGAGTAGCCAAGGCGGCGGCCCAGCGCCTCATCGCTCAGGCCCAGCTCGTTCATTCTGACTTGGATGAGGTTGGCAAGCGATGTCGGCGGGTCATGAGCGCCTCCGTTCCTGCTCGTTCTGGAAGGCTGGCGCTTCCGGCTACTCTTGCTGACGCTCGTCAGCCGCATCCCACTGTCGTGGAACCACCTTGCCGCCAGGGGGCAGGTTGGTGAGAGGCCAGCTCTCGTCGTAATGCTTAGGATAAAATACCGAAGAATTGAGAAGAAGTCAAGGAATAGGACTCCTGTGGCCCATTGCGGACGTCAACGAGATCCATCCATTCCCAATTTACTGCGGGCGGTGCCCGTCGCTGCATGAACATTGCTCGCGACCTCGGGACGATCACCGCCTGCTGACTGCGCTGCCCTGCATTGCCGACCGCAGAGCCGCTTCGGCGTACGGCATTTCGGCTTCGCCCATGACGATCTCACGAATTCGAGCCGTGCTCCCCGTCGCGGCGAACAATACTGCGAGCTCGGTGCGGTCCGGCTTGAAGCAGGCTCGGTGAACAGAACTGAGATTGCGAAGATCTACCGCGGTTCCCTGAGCTCGGCCGAATGGGTGCAATAGCGGGACCGTAAACCTCCGTCGCCTCGCCGCCGCAGACTTCGCAGACCTGTAGCGAGCGCGCACTGGTCCGATCTGTACTCAGATTCTGGACTACGGAGCGGGGTGCGCTTACATTTCTTGTATGGATCATCCCAATCCACTGCTGACCTCCGATGAGTATCGCAAGCACGTGCTCCGCTGGTACTGGTATGACCTCCTGAAGAATGCGGCCGAAGCAGAGCGCGAGGCCTTCGCATCCGAGGTGGAGGTAAAGATCCGAGCAGCTTGGGAGGAGCGGCTCGACCGCGTCCGAAACCGGAACCAGTACTAGTACTACAACAAGAGGCGCAAGATGGAGCTTGCTTGGGAATACGCGCAAGCCAAGGAAAATGGGGACAAGTTCTAAAATCTTAGTGGCGAGCCGCAACGTTGGAATTGTTCTGTGCTTGACTGTCGTCAAGTATTCATTACATCTGGTATCAACCTAAAACTGCGCATATTCTCGTGGATCGCGGTTGTGCGAACTGCCTGGCAACCTATCCTATGCCGCCTGCAACTCGGCAAGAATTTCGCCGAGCTGGCCGGGTGACGGGCAGCCGCCCGCAGTGGTTCACAACCATAGATGGGGAGGTCGCTTCCTCAGCTAACATGAGGCTGAGGAATTCTTGCAACGTTTTTCCTGCTTTCTTTCTTATAGGAATTTCGTTGCACGTTTTTTCTGCTTACATCTCCCGTGCCGGGAAAGCGACTCTCCTGCTCATGGTTGTGCCCGAAATCGCCATTCTGACCGCCCCGACGGCCAAGGCCGATACGGTAACCCTTCGAGACGGCGTGGACGGCCTCGAGGTCGGCGAGCCAAAGAAGCAGGTCAGCCAGCGTACCCTCCGGGGAAGGGCAGGGGACAAGTCGCTGTTCCAAGCCGCTGATCTGGTTCGCGTGCGCTTCGCCATACCTTCTCGGGTCGTGATCACAGGATCCAAGACCCTGAGGTGTTCGATGAGCATCACGATCCTTGATCCGATCAGCGGACAGCTTGTTACCGTTCCCGTGTCTAAACCGCGTCCCCGCTCGGAATGAGCCGCGAACGCTGTGCCGGACGTTCGATCTCGTACTGCCCCAGGAACGCTAAAGCTTGGCCTTGAGTTGCTATACCATGAGGGCAAGCACGGCCATCGTGGGCACATCGGTGCTGCCGGCGATCCTGCTGACGGCAGGTCTTCGCGTCGCTCTGTCGGGCGGTCCGGAACCGGCCCCGCTCGTGATTGCAGCCGCCATTGACACGCCCATGGCACCGCCTGCCGGAAACGACCGTTCGAGCGCCACTCATCCCGTACGTGCATGGGCCGATCCCCCGTCGCGCATTGAGCGCGCTCCGGCGAGTGGCGCGACCACCGCCTCGTTCGCAATCGGTCCAGCCGAACCTGACGCCACCGGCACACTGGTTCGGCAAGCTGAGGCGGATACACTCTCCCGCGCTTCCGCTCCAGTACGGCCGATGGCAGCTTCCGAGAGGCTTGGACCTAAGCGGGCGAGCAGATCGGAGAAGCCAAAGCAGCGCATGATGGCGCGAGCGGTCCGAAAGACAGATCCGCGGCAAACGGCATCGGCTGGAGCGACACCGTCCTCTGCGGCTCAACCTGCAGCTGCAGTCCCCGAGCCCCAGCCAGTCGCCATGGCTGGTCCACTCGGCGACATCTTGCGCGGCTTGGGCTTCATGGACGGTCCTGCTCAGCAACGCTAATGGTATGCCACAGTCTGAGTCGGACGCGCTCGATCAACGAAACTGAGCCGGCGGATCAATGGCCGATGCCCGTGCGTGTCGACCCAGTGGCCGAAGAGGACAGGGCGCCTCGGCCGGGAGATCGGGATTGGAAAGCCTGACGCCTCCAGACTGAGGAGCTCAACGAGTTCCTGGCAGGCGCGGCGATCACCGACCTCGTGCCGATCGAGGAGGGGAGAAGCCGGCTGCTTACACGAGCCGCGCGGTTGCTGAGATCATGGTGGCCTACATTTGCACGAGTCCGGTCGGGTAGGTCGCCTCGGCCCGGTCAGCCTTCGTCCCGCCGCTCGCCCCGCGCGACTACCTTCATCATCGCGTCAGGCAGCGGGCGCTGAAGCTTCAGCGCCTCCTCGACTGGCGCCTCAAGCCATGTGCGCCAATCGTCTTCGGTGGTCAGCAGCACCGGCATGGCCTTGGGGTGAACCGGGCCGACCACGCCGTTCGCCTCGGTCGTGAGAAAGCTGTAGAGCCGATGCTCCTCCTCGACCCGGTCGGGGTTCTCCGCCTTCGTACCTCGCACGCCCGTCCAGGGCCGCCAGATGCCCGCGAAGGCAAACAGCGGCCGCTCATCGCTCAGGGCGAACCACACGGGTGTCTTCCGCGGCTTGGTGTCCGCGTATTCGCTGAACGACGAGGCAGCGGTACTCAGGCTTGAGCCACGGCCGCCAATGCGCGCTCTTCACGTTGCGCACGTTCGTGATCGGGTGCTCGCCGAACGCCTTTGGACCGGGCATGCCCCAGCGGAGCATCGCCAACTCGCGACCGCCCTCGCTCGCCCGCACGACAGGGGCGCGCTGATCGGGAAAGATGCCGGGCAGCGGTGGCAGGTTGCCGGTGTCGTCGCGCGCGACCCCGAACCAGCGGCGGATTTCCTCAGGCGTCGCCGTCAGGCTGTAGAGGTTGCACATCGTGGCACCATCCCCAGATAGGTCGCTCACTCAAACCTGGGTGTAAGGCCCTCTACGGCCGAGCGCCGCCTTGCCGTTTTCCACCAGTTATCCCCATATAGAACAAAACACGAACCGAGGCGTTTGCTGAGACTGCCGCAGAGGGGATGAGCACACCATGGCCCGATACCGCTTTCACGCGACCAATGGCTCTGCCTGCGTGTTCGACGCTGTCGGCAAGGATGTCCGCTCCCCTGAGCGCCTGACGCGCCGGGCGGCAGAGGTTGCGCAAAGGGTCATGGGATGCCTTGACCAAGAGAACTGGTCGGATTGGCACATCAGCGTGCACGACCTCAGTGGCCGACGCGTGCTGGTCCTGCCTTTCGTACCGCACACCGGCAGCATGGCTCAGGCTGCCTAAAATCAGATCGGCTCAAGCCATGTCTGCTCAGTCCAGCGGGCGCACGCTGTTCTTCTTCGAGAAGCCCTCGGCCATGCGCCAGCTTCAGCGGTTCTTCCGCTCGCCGAGCACCGTCTGCGTGGCTGCCGAGGGACACCTGCTCACGACCGAGGAGCCAGGTAGCATCCGGCCCGAGTGGAAGCCCTGGCGCTTCGAGGCGCTGCCCATCGTGCTCGACACCATCCCGGTCGGCTATGGCGCCAACCGCTCAGGCCAGTCCCACGAGCCGAAGGTCGCGGCGATCCGAAAGGCTCTCGACGGCGTGGACCGAGTCATCGTCGCGACCGATCCAGGCCGCGAGGGCTCGATGATCGCCTGGGAGGTGCTGGAGCACCTCGGCTGGCGCGGTCGCGTGGACCGGCTCAAGCTCGGGGCGCTCGATGATGTCTCGATCCGCCGCGCCTTCGCAGTACTCGCGAAGGAGCCCGATTCGGGCGAGCGCGATTACGCGGCCTATCTGGAGGCGCTCTGCCGCCAATACGAGGACTACCATCTTGGCCTGAACGGAACCCGGGCCATCTCGCTGCGGCTGCGCCCGCCCAGCTTCCGCGAGCCGTGGCGCTTCGGCGGCGTGCAGACACCGACGCTCGCCATCCTGGCCGATCTGGAGCAGCGCATCCGGGCGTTCGTGCCGCAGGACTTCTTCAAGGTCGCGCTCACTGTTGCCGCCGAGAGCGAAGCCGAGGTCACGCTGTGGCACGCGCCGAAGGAGCGAATCTTCGACGCGGCCGTGGCCGAGACGATCCGAGACGCTGCAAGCAAATGGTCGGGGCCGCTTTCGGTTGAGCAGAAGGACGTGCGGCGCGCGCCGCCACGCCTGTTCTCAAAGGACACGCTGGCACGGCGCTGCGCCAAGCGGTTTGGCTGGGATCCGCAGCACACGGCCGGGCTCGCGCAGGAACTCTACGACCAAGGCTTTCTCAGCTATCCGCGCACCGAATCCGAACACCTGCCCGAGAGTCAGACCGGGGACGCGGTCGCCGTGTTGGCGGCGATCACGTCGGTGCTGCCTGATCTCGCCACGCTGGCGCCGCCGGAGGCGCACCTTGTCTTCCGCAAGGGCGCCAAGGGCCACTACGTCAAGGATCCGGGCGAGCACCACGCCATCGTGCCGCTGCGCAAGGTGCCCGAGCGCGGCCGCCTCACGCCGGACCAGTTCCGGCTCTGGGAACTTGTCGCCAAGACCTACCTCGCGGCCCACCTGCCGGACGGCATCGATGCGCGCACCACCGTCTCGGCACAGGTGCCGTCACCACTGGGCGACAAACGCTTCGCGGTCAGCGGCTCCGTCGTGCGCGCACCCGGCTGGCGGGCCATCTACGGCAGTGAAGCAGAGTCAGATGCCGAACCAGTGCCGGGCAAGGCCAAGCGCGAGGACGAGGCTACAGTCCGTCGGCTGCCTGCCATCAGCAATGGCGAGGACGCGACCGCGACCGAGGCGCAGGTCGAGACGGCTGTGACCGAGCCGCCGCGGCGCATCACGCGCGGCGAGTTGCCGGTGGTGATGGGCCGCCTGATCGATCAGGTGGAGGATCCGGCGATGAAGCGCGCGCTGGAAAACCCGATCAACCCGAACGAACCGAAGGGTCTCGGCACGGCAGCCACCCGCGATACGATCCTGCCGAAGCTCCTCAAGAGCCACTACGTCATCCTGCACAAGGGTAAGGACCCGGCCATTGAGGTCACGGAGGTCGGGCTCGCTTTCATCGCGGCCGTGCGCCGCGTCTTTCCGGCCTACGGCGATCCGGTGGGACGAGCGGTGTTCGAGGCGGAGCTTGCCGAGATCGGGCGCGCCCCGACGCGCGTGGAGGCAACGCGGCGGGCCGAGCAGTTCCGGCAGCGCACCCGAGCGCGCCTCGACGAGCTGATCGCGGCAATTTCGAAGTCACCCGTGCTGAGCCTCGACCCAAGCATTGTCCCGCCCGCGCAGGGTGACAGCCGACCGCCGACGCCCGCCATGCTCGCGTTTGCCGTCTCGCTTGCCCAGCGCAAGGGGCTGACGCTGCCGCGCGGTTGCAAGAGCAGCATCAGCATCTGTCGCGCCTTTCTCGATGCTCATGCGGGGCCACGCGTCTCCCAGACACCTCAGGCAGGCGAGGCCGAGCAGGAAGGTGAGGAGCGAGCCCCCACCCTGGCGATGCTGCACTATGCCCAAAGCTTGGCGCAGCAACGCGGCATCCCGTGCCCACCTGCGGTCGAAGCGAGTTTTGCCGAATGCCGCCGGTTCCTCGACACTTACGCGGATGCGAGCAGACCGGAGCGTACGAGCGAACCGGCTCGGCCAACTCGTAAGAATCGCCAGAGCGCGTCACAGCCCCAGAAGAAACCCGTAGCAGGCGGACCGGCACGGAAGGCGCGGGCGCGTCAGCGGGCCTGAAGATCGCCGCCGCACAGGCGGGATTCACAAGCTCGGCTCAGTGCGGCAGGTTGAGGCGATGGTCACGTCGCAACCCGCTGCGCTGCCGTGAGCATCGCAGCCCGTCCGCTTCGCGCGCATCAGCGAACCCTCGCCGCGCTCGTCACAGCCATGGCACGCGGCGAGGCGGAGGGGATCACGGACATCCTCGCCGCGGTCACGCCCGGCGGCGGCAAATCGCTGCTGCCCGTCATTGCGGCTGCTCGCCTGTTCGCGGCGGGGTGCGTCGACCGCGTCGTCTGGGTGGTGCCGCGTGATTCCTTGCGCCTCCAAGCCGAGGAAGCCTTCGCCGACCCGCTCTGGCGAGCAAGTCTCGATCACAGCTTGAGCGTACGTAGCGCCGAGAACGAGCCCGACCCGAGCCGGGGCTTGTCGGGCTACGTCACGACCTACCAGGCTGTGACGGCGGCACCCGCCCTGCACCTTGCAGAGCTACGCCGCCATCGCACGCTCTTGGTGGTGGACGAGGTGCACCACCTGCCAGTGCCAAGCGGCTATTCCGCGTCGCACGATGCCGAAGGTGAGGAGGCTGCGGCCTGGAGCCGGGCCATGTTGCCGCTTCTCCAAAGCTCGGCACTGCGGCTGCTGTTGTCCGGCACGCTGGAGCGAGCAGACGGCCGCCGCATCCTCGGCCTGCCCTACGTTCCTGCGGCAGCCACACACACGCAGCAGATCGACCTCGATGCGCCGGGATGGGCCGTCATCGGCTACTCGCGCGCGCAGGCGTTGGCGGAGCGTAGCGTGTTGCCGGTCACCTTCGGCGCGCTCGACGGCGAAGCCAGCTGGCTGGAGGGCGGGCGCGCAGCCAGTCAAGCGCGGGTCGGTCCCCATCGCCTCGGCGGAAGCGTGCGCGTCACGACCCGGCCGGCATTGTTCACGGCGCTGCGTACCGGCTTCGCTCGCGACCTCTTGCAGGAAGCCTTCACGGCCACCCGGCGGCTGCGCGCCCGCCGACGCAGCGAGCGCAGCTTGTCACCCAGCGAGGCTGCGCGTGGCCTCGGCAAGCTCCTGGTCGTCGCCCCGGATCAAGCCAACGCTCGACGCTACCTCGACATGGTGCGTGGCTGGATGCCGGCCGCTCAGGCCGAGCGCGACGCGCGGCTCGCGACGTCGTCTGAGCGCGATGCGCACGAGTCTCTGGCGGCGTTCCGCCTGCGATCCGAGCCTGCCGTGCTGGTGACGGTGGCGATGGCCTACGAGGGTCTCGATGCACCGGAAGTCGCTGTGGTGGCAGCCCTGACACATATCCGCTCGCGTCCCTGGCTGGAGCAGATGATCGCCCGAGCCACGCGGGTCGATCCGCACGCCGGTTCGTATGCGGACCAGCAGGCGCTGGTGTTCCACCCCGATGATGCGCTGTTCGCCCGCTTCCGAGCCGAGCTGGAGAGCGAGCAGGGCGTGGCCGCGCGGCCCCGCACGATCCGGCGTATCTCGGCTGTGAGGCCTGAGCGGACCGTTTGGTCTGACGATGAACCGCGCGCGATCATCCCGCTGGAGAGCAACGCGCTCGGCCTGCGCTACGCCACGCTGCGCCCCAGGCCAGCCTCACCTGACCGGGCAGAGGCAACCACCGCACCCTGCGCCGTTCTGAGCTGCCTCGCCCCGGGACAGGCTCCCTCGCTGACCGAACGGGCGCTCCGTCAGCGTCTCACGGCGGCTATCGCGACGCAGGTCATTGAGGATGAGGCAAACCTGTGCGCGCCGCGCAGCGGCAATCTCGCCCACCGCTACAATGCAGTGCTCAAGCGTGCGCTGGGCAAGGCGCGCGGCGCGATGACACTGGCCGAGCTTGCGGCGGCGCTGAGCTGGCTGGAGCGCAACCGCCTGTGCGACCACCTGCATCTGCTCGATGGCGATGCCCGCTACGCGTGGTCTCATCGCAAGCGCCAGGGCGCATGGCTACCGATCCGGAGCTATCCGCGCGCCTGAGTGATCGCGCGCTGACGGCCTCACCGAGCTTTAAAAATCCGGCCGCCTTGGAAGACACGAAGGAAAGTGCGCCGCGAGCCAGAGGAAGTCTGCCCTTACTCATCCACAGCTCTCCACAGGTACGCACATCAACCTGCATACGTCGCTTGAACCCGCGCGGGATCCGTGAGTTCTACCTTTGTTCTCACGGAGCGCGGCCATGGAACGAATCGCATCGCACTGCCTCTCCGGCACGCACAGCGAGGCCGAGGCCATTGCGGCGACGTATCTGCGGTTGGCCACGGCGATGCCCGCGTCGCGCTGGGGATGGCTGTGGCGGACGCGCTGAACGACATCGACGCAGCCCAGCGCGAGGTCAAAGCTGTCGCTCGCCGGGTGTCGCGAGGCTATGCGCGATGCGGTTTGGCCTGTCTCGGCCAGAGCGCGCCTGAACACAGCGTGGCTGCGGCAACGCGTTAAGCCGACAGCAGCCTGCGCGGCACGAGCGCCCGAAACGACCAGCGCAGAGGTTACGGGTCGGCCGGACTGCATCGCCTCCATCGAGGAGCAACTCGCCCGTCCGAGGACATTGCTCGTCTCATCGAGCTACATGCATACTTTCCTTTTATCGGATTATATGCATATAATCCGCTCTGAATTGGAGAGAGGCATGGTCGAAGTGAACCAAGAAGGGCGGCGTCTATCGGCGACGTGGCTCAACACGATTGCATCCGGCGTGGTCTCTGCCGGAACCTGCGGGTCACTCCTTGCCTACAGCTTGGGGACGCTCCCGGGCATCAGCGGCCTGCAAGTGCTGGCGATCTCAGCCGTGTCTGTGCTGACCGGCGCTGTCCTGCATCTGCTCGCGCGTGCCCTCCTGAGCGCGACCGACCGTGAAGGGTGAGCGCGGGGTTCGGATTGCGGCCTGATGCAGCGAGCGTGTTGTTTCAAACTGTGTTGGGAGCAGGAAGCGCGGTGACACCTATGCAGATCATCGATTTTGCGGTGGCGAACCACGAACCGGATCGGCAGGCGTGCCCGAAAGCAGTCTGACGCAGCGCGACATCCTTCAGACGCTCGCGCCGGTCCCGAAGCGTGCGCAGAACGGCCACTGTCAAGCCTGTTCCGTATGGTTAAGCTTTGCTAGGTTCCCTGCAGCCGATTTGCGAAAGGAGCCGTGATGACGACCACCTTGGCAACGAAGGTTGAGAGCCCGCGCGTGTGGCAGCCTCAGGGCGCTCCACGCATGCAGGCACATAGTTGTCTGGTGGTGGAACGTTGTTGGGATCAGGTGCGTTGGGCAATCGAGGAGCATGCCTGGCGCTTTGACGGCGTCCGTCGCCGCGTCTCCCGCCG
>NZ_JBAWTG010000139.1:0-12040 GCF_037106235.1 Methylobacterium nigriterrae
CGAGGCCTGGAGCCGCCTCATCGACCAGCCCTGGAAGATCATGTCCCTCGGCCTGCGCGACTGGGCCTATCGGTTATGATCAACACCGATTGGTATTAGCGGTCGGGTCGGTCTTCGGCGCTATGCCGGAATTCGGAGTGAGCTGCGCGATGGCAGCCCAAAACGCAACTTCGCCGAAGCGGCCGTACCGCTTCCAGCCGCAAGACCGAAGATTGCCGGATGGCAAGATGGGGTCGGCAAGAGTCCGTCGGCTTTTCCGGCAGGCCTTCTCCGAAGCGGCCCGGCGGCTTTCGGCCAACTTCGGTCGGCCGCTTTGCGCCCATTGCCGCCGTTCAGGCGACTCATGCGGTCTTCCCGAAGCGGACATGCGATGAGGCCGAGCCGTAAGTCCGGGTTGCCCCATCACCAGACATTCGGCCGCCTCATTTGAGGGCAGGATCTAAGCGCCAAGCAGACCTTCGCTGCTTGGATGGCAAGGCACCGGCGCGGGGCGGTAGAGGCGAAGCCATTGGGGGCCCTTCAGGCAAGTAAGCCCAAGAAGGAAGCGCGCATCGCGCTGCCGCGCCAGCTGACCCATGGGGCGCGGTTCCTGTAGGGGAGCTGAAGGAGAATACCTTTTCTAAGTAGGGGATGGCTTCCTTGCGCGATTGTTTATGAGCGCGCCGCTTATGCAAGCGGCGGCTTGTGATTGTAGCCATGAGGCTTTGTGCGCTCGACGCCTGCTGCTGCCCGCACCACGTCAGCCTCGCCGAGACTGCGACCCACGATCTGGACACCGACCGGCATGCCGTCCGCCGCAAGACCCGCGCAGACCGACGCGGCCGGTTGCCCGGTCAAGTTGAATGGATAGGTGTAGAACACCCAGCTCACTAGACTGCGATCCGATAACCGCTCGGGTAGGTTGCGTCCGGCCTCGAGCGAAGTGACCGGTACAGTCGGCGAGAGCAACACGTCGTAGCGGTCGAAGAAGCGCACCATTGCGTCACGCAGGGCATAGCGCCGGAACACGCTCTCGTAATAGGCGCGCATTTCCTGTGCGAGCGCCGCGTCGAGCACGTCTGCCACCGCGGGGTCGAGGAGGTCGCGCTGCGTCTCGAGGACGCTGCGCAAGCGCGTGCCGACGCCAGCATAGAACTCGGCCGTCCACAGATCGCCGGGATCGCTCTCGAAGACCGTCTCAACCTCCTCGACGATGGCCCCCTGGTCAGCAAGCGCCATCGCGGCGGCGCGGGCGATCTCAACGACTTCAGGGTCCGGCCGGGCGTAACCAAGCGTTGCACTCCAGGCGACCCGCAGGCCGGCGACAGAGGCCTGCGCCGCTCCGAGCAGATCCGGCACCGGTCCGGAGACAGAGAACGGGTCGCGTGGATCGTAGCCGGCCACGGCTGTTGTCAGAAGTGCCGCATCCGCGACAGAGCGGGCCAGCGAGCCGACGTGAGCCAGCGTTGGGGTTGCAGAGGTTGGCCAGACCGGAACGCGCCCGAACTGCGCCTTGAGACCGACAAGGCCCGTCAGCGCGGCCGGGATGCGCAACGAGCCGCCGCCGTCAGTCCCGAGAGCGAAGGGCGTGATGCCGGCCGCCACCGACGCCGCCGCCCCGGCGCTCGAGCCGCCGGGCGTCTTGGTCAGATCCCAGGGATGGCGGGTGATGCCGGTCAGGGGCGAGTCTCCGACCGGCTTGCAGCCGAACTCGCTCGTTGTTGTCTTGCCGATGATGATGGCGCCGTGCTGCCTGAGCCGCTCCACGGCAGGCGCGTCGACAGCGGCCACGTTGCCGACCATCGCGCGCGAGCCGGAGGCGAAGGGCTGCCCTGCGACGGCAATCAGGTCCTTCACCGAGACCGGCAGGCCGTGCAGCAGGCCAAGCGCGCCGCCGCGCATGACGGCCTCCTCGGCCTGCCGGGCGGCTGCCCGAGCGTCTTCCGGCATCAGCACGAAGAAGGCATTGAGGGTGGATTGCGTGGCCTCTGCGCGGCTAAGCGCTCGCTCTGTCAGTTCGACCGGCGAGACCTGCCGTGCGGCCACGAGCCGCCGCAGCTCCAGCGCGCTCATGAAGTCGAACTCGCTCATCATGATCCTCGGGCAAGGCAGGTGCAGAACGGCGCTTCACCCTAGGGGTGAGTGCCAGAGGAGGGGACGATGCCGGAGTCCCTCGCATCGGGCCTCCGGCACCAGGATCAAGCGTCGACGAGTGCGAAGGCACGCACCGGTGAGCCGGAGCCACCCTTGAACTTCAGCGGCACGCCAAAGAACTGGACCTCGCCCTTCCCGACGAGTTCTTCCAGGTTCACCAGCCATTCCCAGTGGCTCATGCCGAGGTCGCGGCAGAGCCGGTGCTGGGCGAAGATGTTGTCGCTCGGCTTGTCGGTCGACGGGCCCTCAACGCCGTGCATCTTCGAGCCGCGGTCGTGAAGCCAGCGCGTGGCTTCGGCGGTCAACAGGGGGTTCTTCCAGACGGAATCGAGGCTCGGGTAGTTGCGCTTGTGGAAGCCGGTGCAGAGCAGGACGATGTGGCCGTTGACCTTCACGCCACTCTTTTCTTCGGCGGCCTCCATATCGGCAACCGTGATGTCGCCGAGATCCGGGATGTGGCGCAGGTCGAAGCACACCGCCTTGCCCATGAACAACTCGAGCGGCATCTCGTCGACGGGCGCGCCGTTCGGGTTCACATGCTTGAAAGCGTCGACGTGGGTGCCGACGTGGTCGAGCATGGCGATGAAGTTAGTCTGGAACGTCATCGGATCGCCCGGAACGCCGAGGTTCAGCGCCGCTGAGCTCTCGTGGCTCAGGTGCGTGGTAATGACCGGCCGCTGAAACAGCTTATGGGCTGGCATATTGTCCTCGATCAGGAGGCTCAGGTCGACGACGCGTTGGGGCATGGCTTGTCCTTTGGTTGGGGTGTGAGGGATCGTTCGCGCTCCGGTGCAGCCGGGGCGCGTTCCTGTCGGCCACGTCGCGGGGCGGGGGCGGCCCACCCGACGCTCAGGCGGCTTTCTTCTTCCCGAGGAACGCCTCCATGACGTCCGGGTCTTTTGCCAAGACAGCGCTCGGGCCTTCACGCTCGATGTGCCCATGCTCGACCACGTAGGCATAGTCGGCGATGGCGAGCGCGTAGGAGGCGAGTTGCTCGACGAGAAGAATGGTGAGGCCCTGCCGGTTGAGGTCGCGCAGGATGCCGATAAGCTGTTCGACGATCTTCGGAGCGAGGCCGAGCGAGAGTTCGTCGATGACGAGGAGATCTGGCTCGGTCATCAGGCCGCGGGCGATGGCTAGCATTTGCTGCTCGCCGCCCGACATGCTGCCGGCTGGCTGCCGCAGTCGCTCGCGCAGGCGCGGGAACAGACTCAGAGCCCGCTCAAGGTTGCGCTTGGCCTCCGGCCGCTTCAGCCCGCCGTGGACGTAGGCCCCGAGGATCAGGTTGTCCTCGACACTCTGGTCGGGAAACAACATCCGGCCCTCGGGCACCATCACGAGACCGCGCGCCACCTTGGCGTGCGCGGGCAGGCGCGTCGTGTCCTCTCCCTTGAACAGGACCTGCCCCGCGGAGGGACGGACAAGGCCAGTCAGGCCGCGCATCAGCGAGGTCTTTCCAGCACCGTTGTTGCCGATCACCGCGACGAGTTGGCCGGGACGGACCGCGAGGCTTGCCTCACGCAGAGCAGTGGCAGCGCCGTAGCGGACCTCGATGCCCTCGACCAAGAGCAGGGGCTCAGGGGTTCTCATGCGGCCTCCGTCGCGAGAGCTTGGGCCAGTGGCCCACCGAAGTAGGCTTCGATCACGCGGGGATCCGCCTGCACCTCAGATGGCGAAGCGCTGGCGATGATCTCGCCGTAATCCAGTACCGTCACGGTGTCGGCGACGGCCATGATCAGATCGACGTGGTGCTCGATCAGCAGCACGGAGATGCCCAAGGCAGCGATCTTCCGGATCATGACCTCGAGTTCGTCGATCTCCTGGGTGGTCAGCCCGGCGGCCGGCTCATCGAGCAGCAGCAGCCGAGGCCGGGCCGCGAGGGCTCGCGCGATCTCCAGGCGACGCTGGTGGCCGAAGGGCAGGAAGCGCGCGGCCTCGTTGGCGTATTCGGCCAGTCCCACGAAGGCCAGGAGGCCGATCGCGGCGCGGCGGCACGCGTCCTGCTCGCGACGGAAGCCCGGCATGCGCAAGAGGGCGCTCGGCAGGCCGTAGCTCCGGTGTTGCTCGAAGCCGACCATGACGTTCTCGAGCACGCTCATCTCGCCGAACAGCTCGGTGTTCTGAAAGGTGCGGGCGAGCCCGAGGCGGGCGATCTGGTGCGGCTTGCGGCCCGCGAGCGGCGTGCCGTCGAGGCTGAACGATCCCTCGGTCGGGCTGTAGAAGCCCGATATGGTATTGATGAAGGTCGATTTGCCGGCGCCGTTCGGACCGATGAGGGCGTGGATCTCGCCGGGCTTGACGCGTACCGACGCCTGCGAGAGCGCGGTGAGGCCGCCGAAGCGCACAGTTAATCCCTGGGTCACGAGTTCGGCCGGAGCACGCGCACCGTCCCGCAGAATTTCCGCCGCCGGTGTACCCTCGCCGGGATCAATACCACGCGATACCGGGCGCAGACGGCCGAGGAGGCCGCTCAAGGTGCCGAGGATACCTCGCGGCAGAACGAACATTACCAGGAGAAGAAGCGCGCCGTAGGCGAATTTCTGCCACTCGGCGAATTGCTGCAGCAGTTCTGGCAGGTAAGTCAGGATGGCGGCGCCAATGACCGGGCCGAATGTCGAGGCGGCGCCACCGAGAATGACCATCAGCAGGAAGCGGACCGAATCCGCGAAAGTGAAGATGTCGGGCGAGATGTAGGCGTTGAGGAAGGAGTAGAAGCTGCCGGCAACCCCGGCCGTCGCGGCCGCGACCACGAAGGCGAGCGTGCGAATGGCCGTCACGTTGACCCCGAGGCTGCGTGCCGCGGTCTCGCTCTGCGACACCGCCATCATGGCGCGGCCATAAGCCGACCACTTGAGATGGTGGGCGAGCAGGGTGACAGCGAACAGCGTGGCGGCGAGCACCCCGTAAAAGGCGTAGCCCGACAGCGGGAAGCCGAGGAGGTTCGGGCCCGGGATGCCGCTGAGACCCGTGGTGCCGCCGGTGAGCGACTGCCACTCGATCGCGACGTTTTCGACGATGAGGCCGAAGGCGATCGTCACAACCGCCAGATAGACGCCGCGCACCCGCACGGTCGGATAGGCGAGGAGCACGCCGAACAATCCGGACACCACGGCCGCCGCGAGGCTGGCGAAGAGAAGGTCGAGGCCGAAGCGTGCCGCCAGGATGCCGCCCGTGTAGGCGCCGAGCGCGAACAGGCCCGCTTGACCGAGGGAGACGAGGCCGGTGAGCCCCACGAGCACGTTCAGGCCGGCCGCGATGATCCCGTAGATCAGAAAGAGCATGAAGAGCCGCAGCTCATACTCGTTGCCGGCCGTCAGGGGTACGGCGACGAGGGTCAGCGCGAGAAGCGCGAAGCCGAGGCGGAAGAGCGCGTTCATACCTTGAAGATCTCCCGCTTACCGAGCAGCCCCTGCGGAAAGGCCAGGAGGACCAGGATCATCGCACCAAAACCCACGATCTCGCGTGCGGCCGTCGAGACGTATCCTTCGACGAACTTTTCCATGATGCCGAAGGCAAGACCCGCCACGACGACACCGGGCGCGCTGGTGATGCCGCCGATGATCGCGACCGCGAAGCCTTTGAGGCCGAGCAGGACGCCCATCGTCGCCGAGGCCTGAATGACCGGCGCAACCAGCACCCCGGCCCCGGCACCGAACAGGGCGGCGAGCCCGAAAGAGAGCATTACGATGCGATTGACGTCGATCCCCATGAGGGACGCCGCCTGCCGGTTATGGGCTACGGCCTGCATCGCCCGCCCGACCAGCGTCCGCTTCTGAAGCAGCCGGAAGCCGACCATGGCCAGGATCGCGACGGCCGGGATCAGGAGTTCCTGCGGGTAGATGCCGGCACCACCAATCGTGATGGCCTTCTCGATCCCCGGCGAGGCCAGGGGCCGCGAGAAGCCACCGAACTGCATGGTTGCCAGCGATTCGATCATGATGCCGACGGCGATGGTGGTCAGCATCCAGCCGATGGAGGCATTCGTGCCCGTGAAGGGCCGCACCGCGAAGCGCTCGAGCAGAATGCCGAAGATGCCGCCCGCGGCGATGGCCAGCAGGCAGGCGAGCGGCAAGGGCAGGCCGGCATCGACTCCGAGCACGGCCAACACAGCGCCGAGCATCAGGGTATCACCGTGGGCAAAGTTCACCGCCTTGGCGGCAGACCACATGATGTGGAAGCCGAGTGCCACCAGGGCATAGATCCCTCCGATAGCGAGGCCGGAGAGGGTGTACTGCAGAGCCGTCGTCATCATTGGCTTGGCTTTCTGCCGATCGCGGATCGGGCGGACCGGCAGCAGCGCGCCGGCCCGCAACGAGCTCAGTTCGCTTTGCCGTAGGGCGTCTGCGCGATGGGCAGCAGCTTGCCGTCTGACCAGACCGTGAGCTTGTAGTCGCGCGGCAGGATCGCATCCTGCCGCTCAGGGTCAGAAGCATCGAAGGCCGGGTCGTACTTGGCCACCAGTCCGTCGTGGCGGACCTTGTACAGGGCCTCCCGGACCTTCTTCCAATCGTAGGCGCCGGCCTGCTCGATTGCCTTGGCGACGATGTAGACCGCGTCGTAGGCGTTTGCGATGCCCGAACCCATCTTGATCTGGGACGGATCCTTCAGGCCGTACTTGGCCTGGATCTTCTGCCAGAGCGCCTGCCCCTTGGGATCGAGGTCACCCATGAAGCTGTAGGTCTGCACGACCTCCACGCCGTTGGCGAGCGGGCCGGCGAGTTCGCCGAGATTACCGGCGATGCCCCAGGCACCGATGATCGTGGGCTTGTAGCCGACCTTGTCCATGGAGCGCACAAGCTGGTTGCCCTCGCGATCGAGGGCCCAGAACAGAGCGACATCGGCGCCCGCATCCCGCGCGCGGATCGCCTGCGGGGTCATGTCCTGGTCGTTCCAGTTGAAGGTCTCGACGGCCACAAGCTCCTTGCCGGCCTTGGCGATGGCTGCCTTGACGTCCGGCACTGCGCCATTACCCCAGCCGGTATTCTCGTAGAAGAACGCGATCTTGCCGGTCTTGGAGACCTTGGCCGCCTGCTCAACCAAGAAGCGGGCGACCCATTTGTCCTTGGCTGAGACCCGAAACATGTAGTTCGGATTGCGACCATTCTCGATGGCCTGTGTATTAGCAGCAAGAACACCGACGAACGGGATGCCGAGCGCGTGGACCGGCTCGACCTGCGCAACTGATACAGTGGAGTGGTAGCCGCCGAGGATCACCACGCATTTATCGGCAAGCGCGATGCGGCGCGTGTTGTCGACCCCGCGAGGTGGTGCGCCAGCATCATCGTACTGGACGAAGCGCAGCGGCTTGCCCAGCACGCCACCCTTCGCATTGATTTCATCTATTGCGATCTCGGCGCCCATCTTGATGGCCTGCCCGCCAAACGCCGCTGGCCCGGTGATGGCGGCTGAGTTGCCGATGCATGGCTGCTGCTGCGCCAACACCGCCGTCGGCAGGGCAAAGGCCATCGGAGCAGCCATGATGAGGCTGCGCAAATACTTCTGCGCTTTCATGCGACACTCTCCGGTTACCTGCGAGCGCCTGTCGACAGCGCTGATTTTCTGGCAACAGCTCGGAGGCTACTCGTCCGAAACAAAAAACTTCAAAGACAAATTTCCGATACGAGGTATCGGAAAAACCTATCAGTATGATCCATAAGCAAAAGCGATTGCGCCGCTATGGCCACAACCTTCTCGCGTCGCAGCATTAAATCGAGGCGCGTGCCCATAGGGTATGCAGATTGCTCATCGGTAGACCATTTGACAGGAGCAGGAAATCCGGTGGACCCTGGCGCGAGGAGAGAGGCCGATGGATCTTCGCCAACTTCGGTACTTCGTGCAGATTGCGGAGAGCGGAAACGTCTCCCGTGCCGCCGAAGTGCTGAGCGTGGCCCAGCCCTCATTGAGCCAGCAGATCCGGAACCTCGAGGACGAACTCGGTGTCGATCTGCTGTTCCGTCATGCCCGCGGCGTCACGCCGACCGAGCAGGGCCTCACGTTCTATGAGCATGCCCGTCGCATCCTGCAGGAGGCTGAGCGGGCCAAGGAGATCGTCCGCTCACAGGCGACAAGCCCAAGCGGCCGCATCTCTGTCGGGTTGCCGACCTCCGCCTGCCGCGGCCTGTCACTGCCTCTCTACGAGTCAATCGCCGAGGCACTCCCGAACATTACCCTGCACATCGTGGAGGCGATGAGCGGCACTCTAGACGAGTGGATTCAGGCCGGCCGCCTCGACGTGGCACTTCTCTACGATCGCAAGGCGTTTGAGCATGTGGCTTGGACCGAGATGATGGTCGAGGACCTGATGCTCATCGTGCCGGCCGGCCATTCGATGGCTGACGAGAGTCACGTCGACTTCCGGCAGATCTTCCAACTACCCTTGCCCATAGTATTACCTGGGCGCCCGAATGTCCTTCGTGTCGTAATCGAGCAACTGGCCGCTCGCCACGAGGTCACGCCAAGGGCAATCGATTGCGAAAGCCTGCCAGCCATCGCGGAACTCGTACGCTCGAAGAAGTTCGCGGCGATCATGCCGCACTTCGCTCTGTCCGCGGAGATCGAGCGCGGTGAGATGGTTGCGGTGCCTATCGCAGACCCAACGCCGTCTTGGCGGCTATCCGTTGTGGTCTCCCAGCGCACTCTGAACGGCCGCGGTAGCGAGGGCGTCGCCAAGGTTTTAGCGGGGGTCATCGCTGAACTCGTGGAGAGGGGTGTGTGGCGGGCGCGGCTCAAGTCGAACGAGAGGCCATCGCCGGTCCGGCAGCGCGCGTGATGAACATCCGCTCGCTCCATGACCTGTTAAGGAGAGCAGGCCAGAAGCCGTCCGGTCCACACCACAAAGCAGCCCTTAGATCGAGCCGACCGGAATGACTGTTTTGGGTCACTCTGAGGCATTCACCTGCGCCGCGCAGAACGTCCGCTTGCCCACAGCTTGAGCTCCGAAGCAGACCGGCCGCTTTCGGCCAAAAAGTCCCTTTCGTTGCCCCAACGGTCCTTCTCCAGCCGGCCAGCAGGTCCGGTCAGGAGACAATCCATGGGACACTCAGAGTACGACCCCGCCTTCAAAGACCGCAGACCATGGAACGCAGGGCGCAAGCTCGGCGCCAAGCGCCCACTCAAACCGCAGCAGGTCTGGGCCATCCGGTTCTGGCTCGACCGCGAGCGGCGCATCCGCGACCGCGCCCTGTTCGATCTTGCGATCGACAGCAAGCTACGCGGCTGCGACCTCGTGAGGCTCAAGGTCTGCGATCTGACCAGCGGCGGCCGAGTCCGCTCCCGCGCCACGATCGTGCAGCACAAGACCGGCCGGCCCGTGCAGTTCGAGCTTCTCGACCCCGCTCGCGCCAGCATCCTGGCTTGGCTGGAGTGCCGAGGTGGCACGCTCGACGAGTTTGCCTTTCCGAGCCGGATCAACCACGCCGCTCATATCAGCACGCGGCAGTACGCGCGTCTCGTTGATGAATGGGTGGCGGGCATCGGCTTGCGGCGTGAGGATTACGGGACACACTCGCTGCGGCGGACCAAGGCGTCGATCATCTACAAGCAGACGGGCAACTTGCGCGCTGTGCAGATCCTGCTCGGGCACTCGAAGATCGAGAGCACCGTGCGCTACCTCGGCGTCGATGTTGAGGATGCGCTCGTGCTGGCTGAGAGCACTGAAATCTGATGGGCAGGGCTCGTCGTCTCGCTGACGACGAGCCCTGCTTACGAATGGCAGGCGAGCCCCATCTCGGCCGTTCAACGGGTCAAGCTCCCGTGTCGATCACGGGCGCTCGAAATGAGTGCTCAATGGCCGGCTGAGGTGGGTAGCCGAAGTTGACCGGCGACCCAGAAGCCGTCATGCGGCTTTGCGCCCATTTCGGCCGCTCAGCCGACTCTAGCGGCTTCTCCGAAGCGGACGCTGCAGCAGCCCAGTTTGTAGGCCTGAGTTGCGCTAGGAGCCGACATTGGGTTCAGGATTCGAACCGCCGCTTCGGACCCTTCTCGGACGGCAGGCCAGATGCAATCGGAGGTCCGCTTCCAAACAGAAGCAGGCGTTCGGCAGATCACTCTGGCCGCACGCGTCGAGGCTGCAGGAATGGACTTTGACATTCTGCCCGTGATCCGTTCTGCCGGCGAGCCGAGCGAGCAGCGCACGATGTTCTTCTCCGATCCCGGCGGCAATCTGATCGAGATCAAGGGCTTCCGCGATTTCGCAGGCGTATTCGCCCACTGATGCAATCGCCGGACTTCAAGCCGGAGTTCGCAACGGCTTGCGCTCCCAAGAGTCATCGGGAGCGCAAGCCGAGACACACTTCATTTGGCAGCGTTCTACTGTTTGATCAGCAGGATGCGGCTTCAAGGACCCCAGATGTTCGGCAGGGTCAGTAGCCCACGTAGCTGCCGGCTCCCTGGCTCGGATGCGCGGCGCCACCGGCCTTCACGGCCGGGGCGGCCTGCTGACGTTGAGCCTGACGGTTGGCCAGAGCGCGACCAGCGGCGCAGCCTCCGGCGGCGCCGAGAACGCCGTGCCCGGCGTAGTGGCCGGCGATCCCGCCGACGATGGCGCCCTTGATGCAGCCCTTCGCCTCCGCCGCCTGGCTGGCGACCACGAGGGCACTTGCCGCCACAGCGACCATAGCGACACGCTTCATCATGGTATTCGTTTCCTTTGCGGCCCCCGCGACCACGATGTAAGTGGTCACTCCCGCGCTTGAAGAGGTGGCGCCTCAAATTTAGTGATATGCGCCGTCTTGAAAGTTCCGCGTATCGATCAGTTGCGGGTCAGAACTAGAAAATGGTCGGTTGAGCGCACCCTAAACCGTTCCTGAATGGCGGACGTGGATGCGAGTACTTGCCATCGACGCCGGCATGGAACCACTTCCTGCCGATCAAAGGCGCGGTCCCGTGCCCTCGGCTAAGCAAGGCCAGCGGACCTTAGGGCGGCCCCAGGAAGTTGCGGCCGAGAACGGACTTTCAGCATGGGCGATATAGAGCCCAGTGCGCAGAATCCGCGGTGCCGGATCGGCCCAGCCGCGTTGATCGCAGGCATGAGGAGGTCGCCGTGTCCGGGAGCCCGTTCCCACAGATCACGCTGGTCCGCCACGGCGAGACCGACTGGAGCCGCTCCGGCCGACATACCGGGCGTAGCGACATCCCGCTGACCTCGGCCGGCGAGGCGGCCGCGCGAGCCCTCGCCCCGCGCCTCGTGTCACGTGTCTACGCGGCGGTCTGGTCGAGCCCGTCGAGCCGGGCGGCCATGACCTGCGCGCTAGCGGGGTTCGGCGACCGGTGCACGATCAAGCCGGACCTCGCCGAGTGGGATTACGGCGCCTACGAGGGGCGGACCACCAGGGAGATCCTGGCCGAGAACCCCGACTGGCGGTTGTTCCGCGACGGCTGTCCCGGCGGCGAGGCGGCGGCGGATGTGGGCGCCCGGGCCGACCGGGTCATCGCGGCGATCCGGGCACTGGATGCCGACCTGATCCTGTTCTCCAGCGCCCATGTCCTGCGGGTGCTCGCCGCGCGCTGGATCGGTCTGAAGCCGGAGGCCGCGGCACTTCTCGTACTCGGCACCGCGAGCGTCAGCGTGCTGGGCTACGAGCACAACCGCAGCGAGCCGGTGCTGCGCGCCTGGAACTGCTGAGGCGCCGCCCCTACCGCAGCTAATGCCCGTCCGGCACCGGGACTTCGGGCATGCGCTCGCCCAGCGCGTGGTGGACGATGCGGTCGACGGTGCGGACCATCGCGTCGAGGGGCAGGTCGTTTGGCTTGGTGCCGAAGGGCTCCTCCAACTCGCCCCCGAGAGCGTCGAGGCCGAAGAACGTGTAGCTACGGCCTGTTAGCTCTTGAGCCAGTCGAGCGCAGCCGCGAGGGCGAGAACGCCCATGAAGCTTGAGGCGGTCTTCTCGTAGCGCGTTGCAATGGCACG
>NZ_JBAWTG010000140.1:0-11745 GCF_037106235.1 Methylobacterium nigriterrae
ACCAGAACTACTGGGAAAGCGACTACGCCAACTACGACGGCGCCTTCCGAGACGGAAGCAAACCCCAATCCGCACAAGCCTTCAAACAGGCCTTCGCCAGCGGCACCGCCGCTGCGGGCTTCAGCGCCAACGGGCCGGTCGGCGTCATGGTCGCGACCGAGGACGCGGCGAACGTCGCCCGGCTCTACCACGCGGTCCTCGACCGCGCCCCGGATCCGGCCGGAGAGGCCACCTTCGTCGCCGCGCTCCAGCACGGCGCCACGCTGAGCCAGGTGGCCGGGGCAATGCTGGGCTCGGCCGAGTACGGCACGGCGCACCCGAACCCCTCCGCGGCGGCCTTCCTCGACGGGCTCTATCTCGGAGCGCTCGGGCGCCACCCGGACCAGGTCGGCCTGCAGGCCTGGCAGGCGGCGCTCAGCGCCGGCAGCACGCGCGCGGACGTCGCCAGCGCCATCGCGCAGAGCCGGGAGGCGCAAACCCACCTCTTCGCGCAGGTGGAGGCGGGCGATGCCGCCGGCGTCGCCCGCCTCTATCAGGCCGTGCTCGACCGGTCGCCGGACGCGGCCGGCGAGATCTACTTCACCCGCGCCGTCCAGAACGGCGCGGGCCTGAACCAGGTGGCGGCCGCGCTCCTCGGCTCGGGCGAGTTCGCGGCGACGCGCGGCGCCCCGAACGACGCGGCCTATCTGGACGGACTCTACCGGAGCGCCCTCGGCCGGCACGCCGAGGCGGCCGGCCTGCAGGGCTGGCAGGACGCGCTCTCGCACGGAGCGACGCGCGCCGACGTGGCGGTGGCGATCGCCCAGAGCGCGGAGGCGCAAGCGCATCTCGCCGCGCAGGTGCAGGCGGCCTGGAGCCTGTTCTGAAGCCTGGGCGGCGCGGATCGGCCCGCGCCGTCAGGTCTGCCGAAGCTGGCGCCGGGCGCGCACGGCCCCGAGCAGGGCGGGATGGGGTCCGAGCCGCTCCGGCGCGGCCGGCCCGGCCCGGGGCGGCGCCGCGGGCCCGTCCTCGATGATCTCGACAGTGATCCGGCGCGGCCCGCGGGCCGCGGCGGGCCGGGCCGGCCCCGCCAGGAGCGACAGGCCCGCGAAGATCGCGAGGCAGGCGAGGCCGATCGCCACCGCGCCCCAGCGCGGGGCCGGCTCGATCATCATCACGACGAGGCCGCCGAACGCGAAGGCCGCAGCGAGGGGCTTCGCACCGAAAGAGTCTGAGCGCATGGCCCCTGTCTCGCGCCAAATCCTGACGGTTCGCCGAACCGGATCGCTCGATTTTTCGCGATGCCGCGGCCGGCGGGATGCGCGGGCGCCTGCGGGGCGCGGCGGGCCGGGCCGTTGGTTGCGCGTGACCCGGCCCACCGGGCCGGACCGCTGCTGGGGGCACTCGCGGCCCGGCGCCGAACCCTAGCAGGTCCCGCTCCATCCGGGGCACTTCGTCCGCGACCGGACCGCGTCGCGCCGCGCGCGAGCGGCGGGCAGCCCCTCAGCAGCCCGAGCAGATCGAGCCGGTCGCCCTCCGCACCCGGGCATCGAAGCGCCGGTCTCGCGCCTGCTGCTCCCGCTCCGCGTCCCGCGAGCGCTGCTCCACCGCGCGCAGTCGCGGCCCGGCCGGGTCCACCGTGCCGGGCGGCCGCTCGTCCGGATGCGGTCTCGGCTTGGCCGATGCGGGCATCGCGAGGACGAGCAGCAATCCGAGTGCAGTCATCGCGGAACGCATCGATTTCCCCCGGTCACGATCACGATCTCCATAATCGAGCGAGGGTGGATTTGGTTTCCGAGAATCGAGCCGCAGGTGTTCGAGAATTCCGGGCCGATGAATTCCGATACTTCTACAGTTTTGTTGCAACATAACTTGGTTTAGTCAGCAATTATGCTTTCAAGAAGAGATCATCTCAGGTTACGGCATGAAAGGAGAAGGCATAGAATTCGATCTTCGGCATTCCGTCATGGCGAGCGCGCCGACCCGCGAGGCCGCCTGCAGCCGGCGCGCGGTCCGCGGCCGGCGCTGATCCCGCGGGCACGATGCCACGGCCGGCAGGCCGGCGCCGCGCCCTGCCCTACTTCGCAGATCCTCAGGACGATCGGACATCTCGCGAGGATCGCATGTGGTATCTCTACGGCTTCGTGCTGCTGGCCGGCATCGCCAACGCGATCCAGCCCGGCATGAACGGGACGCTCGCCAAGGGCCTGCCGCAGCCCCTCGCCGCCGGCCTCGTCGTCGGAGCCGCGACGGCGCTGACGATCCTGGCGGCCGGCCTCGTCTCGGGACGGCTCGCCTGGCCGAGCCAGGCGCAGGTCGCGCAGGTGCCGTGGTGGGCCTGGTGCGGGGGCGTCCTCGGCGGGGGCATCGTCGCCACGCAACTCCTGATCGCCCGCCAGATCGGCGCGGCCCCGTTCCTCGGCCTCCTGGTGACGGCGGGCGTCGTCACCTCGATCGCGCTCGATCATTTCGGCTGGGTCGGGTTCGCCGAGCACCCGGCCAACCTCCGGCGGATCCTCGGAGCGCTCCTGATGATCGCCGGCGTCGCGCTGGTGGCCGCCTTCTGACGACGCGCACTCTGCAACCCTCAGCGGCGCCGTTCGTTGTCTGCCCTCATGCCGGTCTGGTCCGGCCAGGAGACACCATGACGAAGCTTGCCATTATCAGCGCCGCCGGCGCCCTCACGCTGGCCATCGCGGGCCCCGCTCTGGCCCAGGCCACCGCCCCGGCCCGCCAGCCGGGCACGACCGGAACCGTCGTCCAGGGTCAGCCGAACACCACCGGCAATGACGCCAATGTCGTGATCTCGCGCGGCGCGACCGGCGCCGGCACGGCGACCACGAATTCGGCGGCCGGCGGCAATGCGGGCCAGCCCGAGCGGGCCGTCCCGCAGGGCAGCGCCAACGGCGGCAGCCGCTGAGGCATCGTCCTCATCGCCACGGGGATCCGGCGCCGCGGGGATCCGGGGTCCGCGGGGATCCGGCCCCGCGGAGATCCGGACCTTTGACGACGCCCCCCGCCCTCCGGCTAAGATCCGGCAGGCGCACCCTCCGGCGGCCGGTTGGACGGAGCAGGTCCGGATGAACGACACGGTCGGCGCCTTCTGCCAGCATGGGCTCGTCGCGCGCCAGGATCGCGAGACCGGCCCGCTGGCCGGGCTGAGCTTCGGGCTCAAGGACCTGATCGACCTCGCGGGCGTGCCGACCGGCGCCGGCAGTCCGGACTGGCTCGCCACGCACGCCGTGCCCGCCACCACGGCGCCGGTGGCCGAGACGCTCCTGGCGGCCGGCGCCTGCCTCCTCGGCAAGACGCAGATGGACGAGCTCGCCTGGAGCCTGAACGGGGAGAACGCCCATTACGGCACGCCCGTGAACGTCGCGGCGCCGGGCCGCATCCCGGGCGGCTCCTCCTCGGGCTCGGCAGCCGCGACGGCCGCCCGCCTCGTCGACTTCGCGATCGGTACCGACACGGGCGGCTCGGTGCGGCTGCCCGCCTCCTATTGCGGCCTGTTCGGCCTGCGGCCGACCCACGGCCGCATCTCCCTCGCGGGCATCGTCCCGCTGGCCCCGAGCTACGACACGGTCGGGTGGTTCGCCCGCGACCCCGCGCTCCTGGCGCGGGTCGGGCGGGTGCTCCTGGGCGCCGGCGCGCCGCGGGCCCGGCCGCGCCGGCTGCGCATCGCCCGCGACCTGTTCGAGCGGGCTGGGCCTGCCGTGGCCGACGCCCTGGCGGAACCCCTGGCGCGGCTCGCTCGAAGCTTCGAGGCGACCGAGCCCGTCACGGTGGCGGGCGAGGCGGCGCCCGCCTGGCGCGACGCCTTCCGGCTCATCCAGTCGAGCGAGGCCTGGGCCGCGCACGGAGCCTGGATCGAGCGGGCGAGGCCCCGGTTCGGGCCGGGCGTGCGCGAGCGCTTCGAGGCCGCGAGCCGCCTCGATGCCGGCGCGGTGGCGGCGGCCCGCAGCCTGCGCCGGGAGATCGCCGCGCAGCTCCGCGCCCTCCTGCCGGACGACACGCTCCTCGTCCTGCCGAGCGCACCCGGCATCGCGCCGCGTCGCGCCACACCCGATGCCGAGCTCGACCTGTTCCGCGCGCGGGCCCTCGAACTGCTCTGCCCGGCAGGACATGCCGGCCTGCCGCAGATCTCCCTGCCGCTCGCGCGCCTCGACGGCTGCCCGCTCGGGCTCTCGGTCATCGCCGGCCCGGGGCGGGACGAGACCCTTCTCGACCTCGCGACGGCGATCCCGGAGGCCTGAACGGCGCGGCTCAGTAACCCTTCCAGAGACCCGGCGTCGCGAGTTCGAGCAGGTGCCCGTCCGGATCGCGGAAGTAGAGGCTGGCGCCCCCGCGCGGCCAACGGGTGCGGCCCTCGATGTCCACGGACGCCGCGCCGAGCTGGCGTTCCCAGTCCGCCAGCGCGTCGGCGTCGATCGCGAAGGCCACGTGGGCCGGGCCCTGCCCGTCATGGGGCGGGATGGTGCCGCCCGGCGTCTCGATCGGCTGAAGCGAGCCGCCGCGAGGGAACAGCAGCAGCACGCCGCGTCCCCCGACGTCGTAGGCCCGCATGCGGAAGTCGCTGTGGATGCAGGTGAGGCCGAGCGTCCCGCGGTAGAAGCCGTCGGCCCGGTCGAGATCGTCGACGTACAGGACCGTCTCCAGCACGCTGTTCAGGCTCGGCATGGAACGCTCCTCCCTCCGGGAGAGCAGCACCCGGGGGCCGGCCGCGGGCGCGCGGCGTCACGGCCGGGATCCGTCAGGGCGCGTCGCAGCCGATGCAGATGTCCCGCACCACGCGCTCGCGCATCCGTCCCGTGAGCTGCCCGGGCAGGCGGCCGGCCGGGGGCGGCGCGGCCTCGGCCCGCGACGGGGACGGCCGCGCCGGGGCCGGCCGCTCGGGCGGGGGTGGCGGCGCGCCGGCCGGCAGGCGCGGCAGCGTCAGCGCCATGCCTTGGACAGCGCCTTGGACAACACCCCGGGCGGGCCCCTCGGCGGCGGAGCCCGGGATCGCGCAGGAGATGAGCAGGGCGCCGAGAACCGGGATTCGGGCAGGCATGGGCGCGTCTCACCGCAGGCATCCTTCCGCGGACCAACGCCGGGTCGGCGGCGCGGTTCGAGGCCGGCGCGCGAGAGCGCCATAGCGGACGGCCGCGCTCGAGGGACGTGCGTCGGCCGGGCCGGAGGCGACGAGCCGGGAGGGCTTTCGCGCGCAGCCTCGCCGGGGCCGGGCGCCGCGGCGGACGCGAAGACGGGCGGCGACGGGCACCCTGCCCGCCCCGCCCGCATGGCGCGCCGCCCGGTGTTGAGACGGTGAAAGTGCGGTGCGCGGCGCCTGCCTAGCGCCGGCATGGTTAACGAAATCCTACCCGAAATCCTCCGCCCGGCCTCTCGCCTCCCCGTCGGCTTCCGTGCGATGCCTTGACCTGCCGCGGGCGCCGACGCCTCAATGCGGCCGGAGGGAGATGCCGATGCCGCTGCGACCCTACACGTTCGGCGATCCGCACATCGACAAGGCGACGTCGGAGCATATCCGCTTCCCGATGACGGACGGGCAGCAGGTGATCGCCGGCCGCGTCCCGATCGATGCCCTGGTGGGCCGCTTCGGCGAGGCGGATTCCGACCCGCTGACGCTCTTCCTGCACAACCGGCGCCTGATCGAGGACGCCGCGAGCGAGAAGTTCGACCGGGAGGGCGCGCCGGACAACCTCGTCGACCTCTATGCCGAGGATTTCGGCCCGGCCTGAGCGACGGCCGCCGGAATTCCTGCGGTTTGCCTCGAATCCGACCGATCGCCGAAACCGGATGATCAGGCGGCCCGGCTCAGGCTCGGGGCTTCGGGAGGGCCGAGCCAGCCATGACGAGCATCGCCTCGATCACCCAGGTGGGCATCCTGCGCGCCAGCGCGTTGCAGCAATCCGTCCGCAACGACCTCGCCCGCCGGCACGACGACGAGACGCGCACGGTCACGGTCGAGACCGCGCGCCCCGTCGACCCCGCGACCCGGATCCGGGCCGGGTCGGACGTGCTGCGCAGCGTGCCCCTGACCGAGCGGCGCCTGATCGACATCAAGGTCTGAGGCAGCGCAGGCTGCGGCACCGCCGCGCGACGCTGGGGCTGCGCGCCAGAACCCCGGGGACCGGCTGACGCGGGCGGGCGGCGGGCTTATGCTCGGCCCCCGCAGCAGCATCCGGAGCCGGGAATGACGCCATCGCAGGCCGAGACGATCGCCGCAGCCGACAACGCGACGCTCGCCATCGTGAGCACGCTGATCTCCTTCCTCGAGAAGCAGGGCGTGATCGGACGGGAGGATTTCGCCGCCTTCCTGACCGCGGCGGTCGAGGGCTGGCGCTCCGAGGGCGCGGACGAGAAGTTCCTGCGCCTCGTCGACCTCAAGGTGCGCGCTCTCGCGGTCGCGCTCCCGCCCTCCGTACAGAACTGAACCGGACGGTCCGGCGCCCGGCCCGCGGAGGCGTTCCCTACAATTTGAGCGAGCGCCGGAACGGGACCTTCAAGCGCCGCGTGGTTCCTGGGACCACGGGGCAGTGGAGACGAGAGGTCCGATGCAGGATCGTCGAGCAGAAGCGCGTCATCGCGTGAACGAAGTCGGCTCCGTCGCGATCGACGAGCACACCACGATCCCGTGCCTGATCTTCGACCAGTCGGGCATCGGCGTGCGCCTGACCCTGGTCGATGCCTCCCTCGTGCCGGACACCTTCGTGCTGATGGCGGACCATCTCGGCGAGGCCCGCATCTGCACCGCCGCCTGGCGGACCGCGGAAGAGATCGGCGCCTTCTTCGGCCGGCCGGCCGAGCGGCCGGGTTTCACGGCATAGGGGCGCTGCCCGCCGAAGCGGCCTCCGGTCCGGTGCGGGCCGCGGCGCAAGGCCGGGCATCGCCTTCGCGGGTCCGGGACGGCACCGGCGGATCGTGACCGCCGTCACAGCCTTCGGCGCTCCTCTCGGGCGACAACGTCACGGCGCCCCGCGACGAGCCGCACCGGTGATCGGCCGGGCGCGCGAAGGACGCGACCGATGCTGGCCGACCCCGCTCCGAAGACCGCCCCGCTCGCGAAGGCGCGACGCGCCGTCGCGGCCCTGATCGGCCTCGTTGGCCTGCTCCCGTCCGGACCTGTCGGCCCGGCCCGGGCCGAGACCATCGGCTACCGCCTCGAGGTCGTCGCCTGCCGGGGCGATGCCTGCCGGCCGCTCCCCGCCGGCCGGCCCGACCGGTCCGTGGGACTCTACACCTGCCAGAGCCGCGCCGCGACGCTGCAGCAGCTCGCGGACGGGCTCGCGCTGAAGCGGCCCGGCGGCCCCTGGACCGTCCGGGTGCGGTGCGCGGCGGTCACGGGGCTGGCGAGCGCCTGAGAATCGCCGAAGCCCGCGATCGCCGAAATCCGCGATCGCGAAGCGGTCACCCGGACGTCGTACGAGCGGGTCCTTCAATTGACCAGGCAGAAGCCGGCGCCCGACCCGACGATCCGGTCCGCCGGGCACCAGGGCGCGGCGTCGGCCACCGCGGCGACCGGGACCGCCGCCGGCCGCGGGCCCCGTTCGTCCAGCGCGCCGGCAGGCTTGTCCGAGCCGCCGGCAGGCTTGTCCGAGCCGCCGGCAGGCACGGAGGAGCCGCCGGCGGGCGCGGACGAGCCGCGCAGGGCGAGCGGCACGGCCTGAGCCGCGGGCGCCGGCTCGCCCTCGAGCCGGGCACGGGAGGTGGCGACGCCCGGATGGAGCGTGGCGCTGGGCCGGGCGAGCCGGAGCGACCGCCCGCCTCGGGCCTCGGCCTCGGGCGGATGGCCCATGAGCGCCAGGGCCGCGATGCCGATTCCCAGGATTGTCCTCATGGTCGTCTCCCGAGCCGCGTCCTGCCGGGGTTCCGGCTCGACCCCCGTCGATCGCCGCGAGGATAGCGGGCGTCCCTTAACGCGACGCGTGCGCGATCCCCACAATCCGCGCCATCGCGGCGGCGGCACGGGCGCGCCGGGCGGGTTCCGGGGCCGCCCCGCTCTCGCCCTCGGCCCGCCGGGCCCAGCCGGATCGGGCCGCGCAGGAGGCGGCCCGCAAGATGGTTGACCGCCGCGGGCATTCAGCCTATCTCGTGCGCTCCCGAGCGACGGGCCACGGACGAGAGCGCCCGCGGAGAGATCGCCGGGGAAAAACCGCGCTGGCTCAGCAGGTTCGGTGGGGGATAGTTTAACGGTAGAACGGTGGACTCTGACTCCTCTAGTCCTGGTTCGAATCCAGGTCCCCCAGCCATCGCTTTAAGCCTGCTAGGTTAATGACTTAGCGGGTTTTTTAGTGTCCTCCCCTGCTCCATTCGGGCTTGCAACACGCCACAATACGACCCGTGATTTTACAATGGGTTACGACAGGGCGTCGGCGGCTCCGTGCAACACGGATGCAACACGCTTCGGCACCAAATCACCGCCATCCCATCAGCACGACTAAGGCAGATGAGCGATCGGCTAACCCAGGATGGTGAGCGTGGTGACATTCATCTGTTCCCGGCATTCAGGTGCCTGCAACTCGGCATGCCACGTTGAGGCGCTGGGGCTAGATGGCCTCGCAGACCTGCCGCGAAGCCAGCGTTGCAGCCCTGGCTTTAACGGTCGGCTGAACCTCGCCGCATCAGATCGTGGACGTCATCATTCATAAAGCAAGTCTCACACTTGCCGAGCACACATCACAGCACCATAGACATTCGCGAACCGCACTTACTGGAAGATCGGAATGCCTGGAGAAGCTCAGGAACATAACACAAATTTCATCGAAGTTGCCGGTGACATCGTCTCAGCCTACGTGTCCAAGAACTCCGTTCCTGCGACGGAGTTACCGGCTCTGATCGCCAGGGTTCATGCGGCACTGGTCGGCCTGAGCCAGCCTCAGCTCCAGACTGAGGAGAAGGCCGAGAAACCGACGCCTTCGCAAATCAAGAGGTCCATCACGCCGGACGGGCTGACCAGCTTCATTGATGGCAAGCCCTACAAGACGCTGAAGCGTCATCTCGGGAGCCATGGGCTTGACCCCCACACATATCGCCAGCGCTTCGGCCTGCCGGCCGACTACCCGATGGTGGCTGCCGGCTACGCCGCTCAGCGCTCGGAACTCGCCAAGGCGATCGGCCTCGGCCGCGGGGGCATGATTGCTGCTGAGACCGCGGAGAAAGAGGCCGAGTCTGCTTCTAAGGCTCCGAGCCTCGCGGCCGGCGAAAGGGCTCCTGACGCCATTCAACGCGCGGGAGCGCCAAGCCAAGACGAGACCGGATCGATGACATAGCTGAGGACCGAGGCTGCCCATGCGCGCGCGCGCGAGGTGAGTGTCCGGTCTGCGCGCCGGGCAGCCTCGTTCTCGGCGGCTCGGGAGGCCATGACTGCGGCAACGTAGGCGTCCTCGCCAGCCTTGCAGGCGGCGAGGGCTGTACGCTCCGCTGCTCGCGTGCTGACGCTTTCAGGCCGGCCCGAGAAGGCGTTGCGGACGCAGCGATGCCACTCGTGCTGCAGAGCCGCGAGATCGGCGGTCGGCGCCTCGGCAGCCGAGGCCATCCGCGTCACGCAAAGTGTCATCAGGAGGAAGACCAGCTGCGTCGTTCGCATGGCCGCGGTATCGCAAATCTGTGCCGTTACCGGCAATGGCAGCCCAGTCACACAAGCCGCACGGACTGCGTCCGGTGCATCGCTTTCACCCCCATGCGTCGGGGCCTCGGCGCTGTGCGCAAGCCATGACGCTCCAGCGCGTTGGCAGCAGCGAGACCGGCCGGAACCGAGGAGCGATGCGCCAATTGGCTCTTGAGGAGGGGATCGCATGGCCAATCCCGGCTCACCTGATCAGGACCCGACCGAAATCGATCCGATCGGTCCGATTTCTCCGGCGTCGCCTGATGAGCCTCCCGCCGCCTCGCCCGACTTGGCCGAGCCTCCGCTCGATATCAACGCCGGCGTTCCGGAGCCGCTGAAGAGCGACATCATCCCGGGCGAGCGGCCTGCCGACATGCCGCCGCCGGATAAGTGACGCCTCGGCCGCTCAGGTGGCTGGAGTTCGCGTCGCCATGCCTCGTGAGAGCCTGAGAGCGCCGCATGCCTGCCCGCTCCGCGCCAGAGGAGCTTCAGTGACACTCACACCGGCTTCGTAGCGCGAGCGCGAACGTGGCGTGGATCTCGGGTGAAAACGTCCCGTTGCCTCTCCGGCAGCCGCCGGCGGCTCGCCCAAACAGGAGAGGAAACCATGCAAGACGACAAGCAGAAGCCGTCTGAGGTCGATGCGCAGCCGGATGCGGGCTCTACCAAGCCGCAGCCCGTAGAGCCCGGCCAAGCGCCCAAGCACTCCGAGGTCGATGCCCAGCCGGACAAGCCGGTGCCCAGCGATCGCGACGCTCAGTAGCGCCGGGAGGGGCAACGAGGTCCTTTCCAGCGCGATCCCCTTCGGCCGTTTCAAGGGCAGCTTTGCCGTGCCATCATCGCCGAAAAGGCAGAACGACGATGGCGCAAGGGCTTCAAGGCGTCGGGATTGCGTTCGGCTGTACCGCGGCCGCGCTAATGCTCACGGGCGTCGCTGCCGCGCAGGAGGTCAAGCGAACTGAACTCGGGCGCTCGCCCGTCTCCGGCGTCGAGGACAAGGAGATCGTCGTACAGCTCGTCGAGATCCCGCCGGGCGCAACCTCCCGCAGGCACTTTCACAACGGCGAGGAGGTCTTCTACGTCCTCGAGGGTGGCACAGCGCAGGTGCCCGGCACGGAGGCGAAGGAGCGTCCTGTCGGCGAGCATGGCATCAACCGGCGCGAGGTGCCGCACGCCGGATACACCGTCGTCGGGGACAAGCCGATCAAGATCCTCTCGGTGTACATCGTCGACAAGGGCAAGCCGCTGCAGGTGCCTGTTCCGTAGCGACACGCATACGAGTCAGCGCGCCTGGAAAGATAGGAGGCCAGCGAGACCTGCACGGCGCAAGCCGGGGCGGGGTCATCGCGCGTCGCGAGCCTACCGGCGCTTGATGCTGAAGGTGACGTAATCTCCCCGTACGAAGCACTCGACCTTCAATGAGCCGCTCGACGCCTGAGCGATCTCTCCTGCCCTGCTGGCACTTTTCCGGATGCACTGAAGCATCACCGAGGCCGCGGCATTCTCGGGCACGCCGTATGCCGCCTCGGTTGTTCGAGCGGTGAGCTGAGCGAACCGGCTGATTGTACCGCCTGTTTCGATACTCCCAGCCACGTCGATCAGCCGCCCATCACGGCAGCTCACCGACAGGTTGGTCGCACAGGGTGCTGCAGCTTGAAGGCTGGGCCGATCCGTGTTCGGACAGTCGCCCCCACCTCATCGACGATGCGTTTCGCCACGGCGTCGCACTCGTCGGCGTGAACCGGCGCGAGGACGATAATCAGAGGCAGGGCGAGGAGGGCAGCGTGGAGCATGGCCGCATGCATAATACTCAAGGCTTGATAGTCGATGAAGGTGAAATGCCTCCGGAGATGGCGACGCTTCAATCGGCTACGCGGCCGGCGCGAAAGGGTGTTGCTCGAGGGCGCTGTACGGTCGGTTTGGAAGCTGTCCGAGCGACATTCCGATCTGAGTAGCAGAACCCCATATCTAATCTGAGGAGGAAAGCGCGTGGCCTATTTCTATCAGACCGGATCCGGCCTAATGCACGAAGACGCGTGGGAAAATGATACGTGTCCTTCACTACGGCCTGTTCGGCCTTGAACGTGTTCCGTTTGCGGGCGTTTTGCTCCTCCTGACTGGGAGGAGCGATGCTGGACGACGTGGAATGGAGAAAGCTG